>NZ_RZQG01000306.1:0-6360 GCF_003998635.1 Mesorhizobium sp. M7D.F.Ca.US.004.03.1.1 | reverse complement strand
GGTGCATTGCTCGCGCACGAAGGGTTTCAGGATCGAAGCGGCATATTCGTCGTGATTGTAAGGCGCGTAGATGTCGCCGATGTCGTGCAGCAGCGCACAGGCGATCCAGTCGGTGTCGGCGCCGTCACGCCAGGCGCGCGTCGCGGCCTGCAGCGAATGGCCGAGCCGGGTGATCTTGTAACCCGACAGGCCCTCATCGAGTTGCACCAGCGCATCGAGCAGCCGCTCGCCGGTCCTGGCGGCATAGTCGATTTCATGCGCGGTCAGGAACTCGTAGTCGTCCCGGTCGCCATCCTTCATCGCCGTGAATTTTACGGTAGTCATGCCGACCCTCCCAGCGAATAATTTATGCCGCTATCGGCGCCCGCTTGGTCAGGTTCAGCTTCTTGCGCACTTCCTCCGGGCCGATGATCCTGGCGCCCAGATTGGTGACGATGCTGGCGGCACGCTCGACCAATTGCGCGTTGGTCGCCAGCACGCCCTTGTCGAGCCACAGATTGTCCTCAAGCCCGACGCGGACGTTGCCGCCGGCTAGCACCGCCGCAGCGGCATAGGCCATCTGGTTGCGGCCGATGGCGAAGGCCGACCAGTTCCAGGTCGATGGCACGTTGTTGACCATGGCCATGAAGGTGTTGAGGTCGTCAGGCGCCCCCCACGGCACGCCCATGCAGAGCTGCACCAGCGCGTCGGGGTTGAGCACCTTTTCCTCAACCAGTTGCTTGGCGAACCACAGATGGCCGGTGTCGAAAGCCTCGATCTCCGGCTTGACGCCGAGCGCCGTCATCATGCCGCCCATGGCGCGCAGCATGCCGGGCGTGTTGGTCATGACATAGTCGGCCTCGGCGAAATTCATGGTGCCGCAATCGAGCGTGCAGATTTCCGGCAGGCACTGGCGCACATGTTCCATGCGGTTGGTGGCGCCGCCCATGTCGGTGCCTTTTTCGTTGAGCGGCAGCGGCGCTTCCGGCGATCCGAACACCATGTCGCCGCCCATGCCGGCGGTCAGGTTCAGCACCACATCGACATTGGCCTCGCGAATGCGCTCGGTCACTTCGCGGTAGAGATGCACGTCGCGCCTGGGCTTGCCGGTCTCGGGATCACGCACATGGCAATGCACGATCGCCGCACCCGCCTTGGCCGCGTCGATCGCCGAATCGGCGATCTGCTTGGGCGAGCGTGGCACATGCGGGCTGCGATCCTGCGAGCCGCCGGACCCGGTCACGGCACAGGTAATGAAAACCTCGCGGTTCATGGCAAGCGGCATGGAACTCTCCTCCCAATCCAGACAGACGGCGACAATGCCTGACTTGTCGGAAACTGTTTTGCGTTTTACGAAGGTGGTATGACAAAAAGCGAAAAATCGACAATCTTTCGTGCCGAGCACTCACCGCTTAAGGTGACGCTGCTGGTGTTTTCCGGGGCGTCCATAATGTGCGTGGCATGCGCAGTCGATCCGCTGCGCGCCGCCAACCGCATCGCCGGCGAAACCCTGTTCGACTTCAAACTGGTCTCGGTGACGGGCGAGGCGCCGGTCACAACATGCGGCCTGCCGGTGGCGGTCAGTGGCCGGTTCGATGCGGCTGAACCAACCGATGTGCTTGTCGTCGTCGCCGGTTTCGGCACTCAGAACTATGCCACATCGGCTCTGCTGTCAGGCCTGCGCCGCGCGGCGCGAACGGCGCGCGCCTGCGGCGGTGTCGAAGCCGGCACATGGCTGGTGGCACGCGCCGGCTTGCTGGAAGGACGCAGCGCCACCACCCATTGGGAGGATATGGAGGATTTTTCCTCCGCCTTCCCGGGCGTCGACGTGCGCCCCGATCGATACATCATCGACGGGTCGGTCTTCACTACGGGCGGCGCCTCGCCAACTTTGGACCTGATGTTGCATCTGATTCGCACCCGGCTCGGCATGGCCGTGGCGCTGGATGTGGCAAGTTCGTTCATCTATGATCAGGCGCGTGCGGCGACCGATGCGCAGCCGCTGGTCTCGCTCGGCCGGCTCGACGGTTACGACCCGCGCCTTGCGCAAGCCATCCGGCTGATGGAATCGCATGTCGACCAGCCGCTGACCATAGAGGCGGTGGCAAAGCGCGCCGGGGTAACGGCGCGGACATTGGAGAGCATCTTTCGCAAGTCGATCGGCGAGACGCCGGGCGCCTATTATCTCAGGCTGCGCCTCGGCGCCGCGCGCCGGCTGGTGGTCGATACAAGGGTTGCCATGGCCGATATTGCCGGGCGGACCGGATTTTCGTCCGCCGCGGCGTTTTCGAGAGCGTTTTCAAGGGCTTTCGGCGAAGCGCCGGTCAGGCTTCGGAGGGGCTAGTTCAAAAGAAAAATCAGGCCGCGTTCTGATGGTCGCCATCGATCTGCGAGCGCATCTGTCTGGCAAGATGGGTCTCGAAGCGGCTGGCAACGGCGCGATCCCATTCGTTCGAAATCTTGGCGTCGTCGGTTTTCCTCGGCATCGCCATCAGCCGGTCGATGATCGATCCGGTCTCGCCAGGTGAGAGCAGGGCGTCGATTTCACGTTCGTTCTGCATATCGGTTCGCCTCCTTCTTCCTCTCCCGCCACGAGCCAGTCTTATACGAGATACGTGACGGCAGTTTGAAGGCAAGAGCGAGGTCATTGAAGGGCGGCAAAGGGCAAAACCGTGTCGTCGGACCCGGCCTTGCGCAAAGCTGTTCCTGCGTCTGGGCAGCGCAGGTCAAGGAGAAATCTACAGTCGCTTCTCGAACAGCACCGTGGTGAAGCCACTGTCCCATTCGTCATCCGGATAGCGGTTTTTCTCGACATAGCCGACCGCCTTGTAGAGTGCTTGTGCGGGCAGGTTGAACGTGTCGGTTTCCAACCGCACCTGCGTCGACCCGGTCGCGCCGATCGCCTGTTCGGCATAGGAAAGCAATTTGCGGCCGACACCTTGCCCTTGACGGGAGGCCATGACGTGCAGGGCTTCGATGAAGTCCGCGCGCCAATGGATCAGGCCGGCGACCGCGCCATCGATCTCGGCAACGGCAAATTCAGGCCAGCTCCGGTCGACATAACGCCCGCCAATATCCGTCTCGATATAGCGCTGCGCCGCTGCCTCGGTGACATTCGGCAGCCAGGTGCCTTCGAATGTTTCCTGCAGGACCCGCTTCAAAGCCGGGATATCGCTTGCCTGCGCCGGGCGCACGATGATTCGATCCTCTGCCATTTTCCGTCTCCTGCCATGCATGTCGCTCAAAAGTGCACAGCGGTTTTGGGACGACGACATGCATAAAAGTAAAGGCCGCCGTGTCGCCTTTTCGGCGGCGCGGCACCTTGATCGCGTGCAGGCCGCCAAAGATCCGTGCGATCTTCGGCGGCGCGCGAAATGCGCTGACTAGCAGATGGTGATGGCGGCGGCCTTCAGCCAGAGGTGGCGGATGTCGGTCCAGAGATCGGGCTTCACACGTACCGGTTGACGACGTTTTCCAGCAGTTCCTGGCGGCCGGACCTTGGCTGCGGCTCGATCTTCTTCTTGACGACGCGCTCGGCGATGTCTTCCAGCGTGCGTTTGCCGGAAAGCATCGCCTTGCCCTCGGCCGTGTTCCAGCCGGCATAACGTTCGGCCAGCGGTGCGGACAGCGCCTTGTCCTCGACCATGCGAGCCGCGGCTTTCAGACCGCGTGCGCAAGAGTCCATGCCGCCGATATGGCCGATCAGCAGGTCTTGCGGATCGAGCGACTGACGGCGCAGCTTGGCGTCGAAATTGGTGCCGCCGGTCTTGAAGCCACCGGCCTGCAGGACCTGGTAGTAGGCCAGCGCCATTTCCGGCACGTTGTTGGGGAACTGGTCGGTGTCCCATCCCGACTGGTAGTCGTTGCGGTTCATGTCAATCGAACCGAAAATGCCGAGCGCATTGGCCAGCGCCAGCTCGTGCTCGAAGGAATGGCCGGCCAGGATGGCATGGCCCTGCTCGATGTTGACCTTGACCTCCTTCTCGAGCCCGAAGCGCTTGAGGAAGCCGTAAACGGTCGCGACATCGTAATCGTATTGGTGCTTGGTCGGCTCCTGCGGCTTCGGCTCGATCAGGATCGTGCCCTTGAAACCGATCTTGTGCTTGTAGTCGACGACCATGCTGAGGAAACGGCCGGCCTGTTCCTGCTCGCGGGCAAGGTCGGTGTTGAGCAGCGTCTCATAGCCCTCGCGCCCGCCCCACAGCACGTAGTTCTCACCCTTCAGCCGCTTGGTGACGTCGATACAGCTTTTTACAGTCGCCGCTGCGTAGGCAAAGACATCCGGATCGGGATTGGTGGCCGCACCTGACATGAAGCGGCGATTGGAGAACAGGTTGGCCGTGCCCCACAAAAGCTTGACGCCGGTCTGCTTCATTTTTCCGGCGAAATAGTCTGATATCTCGTCGAGGCGGGCCGCACTTTCGGAAAAATCCTTGCCCTCCGGCCGCACATCGGCGTCGTGGAAGCAGAAATAGGGCGCGCCGAGCAGCGAAAACATCTCGAAGGCGACATCGGCCTTGAGCTTGGCCAGTTCCATCGTGTCGACGCCGCCTGCCTTGGGGAACCAGGGACGGTCGAAGGTCTGGCCGCCGAATGGATCGCCGCCCGGCCAGGCGAAGGAATGCCAGTAGGCGACGGCGAAACGCAGATGATCTTCCAGCCGCTTGCCGGCGACGACCTCATCGGGATTGTAGAACCGGTAGGCCAGCGGATTGGTCGAATCCGGCCCCTCATATTTGATCTTCTGGATGTCGCCGAAAAATCCGCTGCTCATGATCTTTTTCCTCTTTCGAATAGTTCGCCCTGATTATCTCAGGTAATTCGCTCTGATTACCTCAGGCGTAATTGGTTTCGTTCTTCCGCTGGTCGAAAAGGCTCGTGTCAAAACCGTCCAGCAAAGGAGACAGACCATGACCGACCTCAACAAGATCGCCCAGAACTACATCACTGCCTGGAACGAAAGCGATGCCGAGCTCCGGGCCGACTTGCTCAAGGCGACCTTCACCGAAGACGTCAGCTATCGCGATCCGCTCATGCAGGGCGATGGCCATGCGGGTGTCGCGGCCCTGATCGACGGCGTGCAGCAGCGCTTTGCCGGCTTCCGGTTTTCGCTGAAGGGCACGCCGGACGGTTTTGCCGACAAGATCCGCTTCTCGTGGAACCTTGGTCCGGAAGGCATTCCTTCCGTCATTGAAGGTACCGACATCGGCGTCATCGAGAACGGCCGCCTGAAGAGCGTCACCGGCTTCCTCGACAAGGTGCCGGCGCAGTGAGCTGGCAAGCCGCGGCGTGGGCGAGAAATTGCTCACGCCGTGGCGACCTTGATTGCCGGGTAGAGCGCCCGGTAGCGCTGATAGGCATCGGCATAGACGCCGCCAAGCGCCGCGTCCGGTTCGATCGTGGCATCGGTCCTCGGTGCCGTACAGATTTCAAGCGGATTGGCACCCGTAGCCGCGATCAGGCCGAGCCGTGCGGCACCAAAGGCGGCGCCGAAGTCGCCGTCGGCGGGAATGTCGACAGGCAGTTGAAGCGCGGTGGCAATTGCCTTCAGCCAGTAGCGCGAGCGCGAACCGCCGCCGATCGCCGTTACCCGCGTCAAAGTCGTGCCGGCTTTGGCCAGGGCTTCGAGGCTGTCGCGGAAGGCAAAGGCGACACCCTCCAGCACGGCCTGCGTCAGCACGGCACGGCTCGATTCATGCGCCAGCCCGGTGAACGCGCCGCGAATGGCGGAATCATTGTAGGGTGTGCGCTCACCCGAGAGATAAGGCAAGAAGGACACGCCGCTTGGCGCCTTCAATGTGTCGCTGAGTTCGGCGGTCAATTCGCCGGCGCTCTTCCCGGTGATTTCGGACAGCCAGTTGAGCGAATCGGTTGCCGACAGGATCACACCCATCTGGTGCCAGGTGTTAGGAAGCGCGTGACAGAAGGTATGCACGGCACTTGCCGGGTTGGGCAGGTAGGAAGCATTGGCGGCAAACAGCACGCCCGACGTGCCGAGCGAGACGAAGGCATGGCCGGCGCCGACCGTGCCCATGCCGCAGGCCGAGGCTGCATTGTCGCCCGCACCGCCGGCGATCGGAATGCCGGCCTGGATGCCCCATTTAGATGCCAGTTCGGCACGCAGCGCGCCTGCCTTCTCCGTACCCTCGACCAGCGACGGCATCTGATTCTCGTCGAGCGATGTCGCCGCGAGCAGGTCCGCGCTCCAGCGCCGCTTGCCGACATCGAGCCAGGACGTGCCGGCTGAATCGGACATTTCCGAAATGTGTTCGCCCGAAAGCCAGAGCCGCAGGAAATCCTTGGGCAACAGCACTTTTGCGACCTTGGCGAAGACAGCGGGCTCGTTGTTCTTCACCCAGGCAAGCTTCGGCGCGGTGAAGC
>NZ_RZQG01000305.1:0-6378 GCF_003998635.1 Mesorhizobium sp. M7D.F.Ca.US.004.03.1.1 | reverse complement strand
TCCAGACTTACGGTCATCTCGTCCACGCGGCGGTGGTGACCGCGCTCGCCTTCGCGGTTATCGCGGTGGCGGTTCGCCATCTGGTCGGCGAGGACAGGCCGCAGGCCGCGGAGCATCACAAATTCATCCTCCCGGCAAATCCGCTGGTTTATCTGATCGGCCTGATGGCCCTGCTGACGATGATCTCGGAGGGCGCGGTGCTCGACTGGGCAGCGCTGTATCTCAGGCAGGAACTCGGCGCCGACCTTGCCATCGCCGGCCTCGCTTACGCGGCCTTTTCCGGTGTCATGGCAATCATGCGCTTCTTCGGCGACGGCGTGCGCAACCGCTTCGGCGCGGTGACGACTCTGCGAGGCTCGTCGGTTGTCGCGGCGGCCGGCATGCTGATCGCCGGGTTGTCACCCTCGCCCTGGCTTGCGATCGCCGCCTTTGCCCTGTGCGGCTTCGGCATCGCCAACATGGTGCCGATCATCTTCTCGGCCGGCGGCAACCAGGAAGGCATGTCGTCGGGCACCGGCATGAGCGTCGTCACCACAATGGGCTATTCCGGTATCCTGGTGGCGCCGTCGGCGATTGGCTTCGTTGCCGAGCATTCCAGCTTCGGCCCGATTTTCGTCGCTATGTCGGGGTTGCTGATCGTCGTGCTGCTGATGGCCGGCCTTGCTCACCGCGCCGAATTCGCGGCCGCGCCGGCCGAATAGCGCTTCAGCTCCTCATAGAGGAAATCCACTACCCGGCGGATGCGCACGCTGGTGCGTACGTCGCGATGCATGGCCAGCCACACCGGCAGGACAGGCAAAGGCAAGCCGGGCAGCAATTTCTCCATCGATGGATCACGGTCGACCAGCGGCTCCTGGCCGAGACCGATGCCGTTTCCCGCTCGCACCGCCTCCCACAAAACGATCTGGTTGTCGGTCCTGACGCGAAAACTGCTCCGGGTGACCGGGATGCCATACTGGGTGAAGCCTCTGATGATGTCGTCGCTGCGGTCGAAGCCGACCAAATCGTGATCGACAAGGTCGGCGGGCTTCAGCGGGTGGTCGCGCCTGTCGAGATAGGATCTGGCGGCGCAGGCGCAGAGGGGAATGTCGCAGACCTTGCGCGCTGTCAGCTCATTCTGCGCCGGCTTGACCATGCGGATGGCGATGTCGGCATCCCTGCGCAACAGGTTCTCGACCTGGTTTGAAGCAACGATCTCGACCTCTATGCCGGGCTCCTCGACACCCAGCCGCATCGTCATCTCGGGCAGCACATAGGCCGCCACCACCTCGCTGGCGGCGATGCGCACCGTGCCTTCGATGGCCTCGACCGAACCCAGCGCCAGCAGTGAGAAGGCGCTTGCCTGCTCGCTGACCGCCTTGCCGCGTTCGAACAGCGTGCTGCCGGCCTCCGTCAGTTCATAGCCGCGCCGCCCACGCCGGAACAGCGTGACGCCCAGCGCCTGTTCGAGCTCGCCGATGTGACGGCCAAGCGTCGGCTGGCTTGCCGAGAGCTTTCGCGCGGCAGCCGACAGGCTGCCGGTTTCCGCCACGGTGACGAAACTCTTGATCAGGTTCCAGTCGATTTCAGCCATTCAAAAATGAATATCAAAACTCCATCGATAGTCAATTTCCATTCGCATTCGTAGCGACGATATTCCAGATGCAGACACCAACACGGACTGCAACCACCAACCAGGAGAACATGAAATGACCAAGATCGCCCTCATCGCCGCCGCCATCCTCATCTCCGCCAGCAACGCTTTTGCCGGCAGCGACAAGTTCGGTTCGAACAACGCCAGCCAGCCGGCTGTCACCAGCACCGACAACACCAACACAAGTTCGATCGAGAAGGTGGTGCGACCGCCAAGAAGCCGGTCGCCCAGGGCAGCAACCGCGAACTCTTCGGCAACCGCTGATCCCGATCGCGCTTGTCGCTGATCCCGATCGCGCTTGTCGTGGATCGGACCTCCCGAGCCGACCATGAAAATTCCAAATCAGGAGTACTCGAAATGACCAAGATCGCAATTCTCGGTGCCAATGGCCGGCTCGGCCGCGTGGTCGCCAAGGCCTTCATCGACGCCGGCTACGACGTCCGCACTATTACCCGCAGCGGCAAGGTGCCGGGCGAACTCAAGGGGGCCACCGCCGTCGCCGGCGACGCGCTCGACCGCGAGGGGCTGATCCACGCCACGCAAGGCGTCGACATCATCTTCAACGGCCTCAATCCGATCTACACCGACTGGGGCAAATGCCTGCCGATGGCCGAGAACGTCATGGCCGCCTGCCATGCGAACGGCACGCTGCATCTCTTCCCCGGCACCGTCTACAATTACGGATCGCCGATGCCCGCGGTGATATCGGAAGACACACCTTCCCACCCGACCACGCAAAAGGGCCGCATCCGCTGCGCCATGGAGGAGTTGTTTCGCCGCGAGGCCGAAGCGGGCCGGGTCCGCACCATTCTGCTGCGAGCCGGCGACTTCTTCGGCGGCACCGGCAGCGGATCATGGTTCGATCTGGTCGTCGCCGCCAAGATCAATAAAGGCGTCTATACCGCGCCCGGCCCGGTCGACCTAGTGCATGAATGGGCCTATCTGCCGGACTTCGCCGTTGGCTTCGTCGCGCTGGCGCGCAATCTGGACAAGCTCGGCTTCTATGAAGCGCTGAACTTCCCGGGCCACGCGGTCACCGATCTGCAGATCAAGGCCGCTGCCGAGAAGGCTGTTGGTCGTCCGCTCAAGATGACCTCGATGCCTTGGTGGGTGCTGCGCGCCGGCAGCCCGTTCGTGGCGATGTGGCGCGAGATCGTCTCCATGTCCTACCTGCGCTTCGAGCCGCACCAACTGGCTTCGGCAAGGCTGGAAGGCATCATCGGTGCGATCCCGCACACGCCTCTCGATCAGGCGGTCATCGAGGCGCTCGAGGATATCGGCATCGCCACCGTGAACGGTCTTGCGAAAGCTGCCTGACAGGCAAGGCGGGCGCAGCTACGGGCCTGCCAGCCCCGTCCCTGTAGACTGAAAAGTCTTTCTTCGGCTGAAAGGGCGGCTCAGAGCCGCCCCATCAACAGCAACACCAGAAGCACCACCAGCACCACACCGACAATGCCCGACGGCCCATACCCCCAGGAGCGCGAATGCGGCCAGGCCGGCACCGCGCCGATGAGGACTAGGATCAAGACGATGATGAGAATGGTGGTGATCGGCATAGGAACCCCGCGCTTTGACGTTTGCCACGAGACGACGCTTTCGCATTGCTCCGGTAACAACGCTTTGCGTTGCACCCGGGACAATGCAAAAGGCCGCCCGGTTGTTCCGGGCGGCCTTTGCCGGTCAAATCGGCAATGGGTCTATTCGGCGGCTTTCGGAAAGGCGATTTCCGGCTCGACTCCGGTATCCTGCCCCGGCGCATCGGTCGATGAGATCTCACCCTTGCCGCGCTGGAACAGCCGGCTGAACCAGCCGCGCCGTGCGCCCGGCTTGACCTTGGCACGGGTGAACACCATCAGCATCGACGGCGTCACCACCAGCGTCAGCACCGTGGCGAAGGACAGGCCGAAGACGATCGCCGAGGACAGCGAAATCCACCATTGCGTCGACGGCGCGTTGATCGTCGTCTCGTGATGGAAGATTTCGAGGCCGAGGCCGAAGGCGATCGGCAGCACGCCGAGAATGGCCGACACCGCCGTCAGTACCACCGGGCGAGCGCGTTCGCGGCAGGTCTGCAGCACTGCTTCGACCTTGTCCCAGCCCTCTTCGCGCAACCGGTCATAGGTGTCGATCAGCACGATGTTGTTGTTCACCACCACGCCGGCCAGCGCGATGACGCCGATGCCCGACATGACGATGCCGAACGTCTCGCCTGTTATCAGCAGCCCGAGGAACACCCCGATCGTCGCCATGACCACGCAGGACAGCACCAGCCAGACGCTGGTGAACTTGTTGAACTGCGCCAGCAGCACCAGGAAGATCAGGAAGATCGCCGCACCAAAGGCCTTACTGAGGAAGGCGCTGGCTTCGGCGCTGTCCTCGTTCGAGCCGGCCAGCTTCCAGCGGATGCCGCTGCCCAGATCCATCTCCGAGACAGCCTTGGTGACCTCCTGCTGTACGGCCGCGACCTGGGCGCCGGCGGCGACGTTGGCCTGGACGACCACCGTACGCGCCCCGTCGATGCGGTTGAGGATGCCGACCGTCGGCTCGGGCTTGCGCACGACAAAGTTCGAGATCGGCACCGAGCCTTGCGAGGTCTGCACCCGGAGTTCGTCGAGCGTCGACAGCGTGCGCCGGTCCTCGGGTAGGCGCAAACGGATGTCGACGGCGTCATCGGCGCCGGCCGGACGGTATTCCGAAAGCTTCAGGCCGTTGGTCACCAGCTGCACCACGGTTCCGACCGAGGTCGGACTGATGCCGTACTGCGCCGCCTTGGCGCGGTCGACCTCGAGCGCCCAGTCGACGCCGGGCGGCGGCAGACCATCGGAAATGTCGATGACGCCAGGCACCTTGCCGATGCGCGCCGCGACAGCACGGGCCTTGTCGTCGAGCCCCTTGGGGTCGACGGCCGAAAGCCTGATCTGGATCGGCTTGCCGGTCGGCGGACCGGCCTCCGGCACGCGCACCTCGACATCGACGCCGGGAATGCCGGCCATCACGCCGCGCAGGTCATCCAGGATGTGGTTCGCCGACTTGCGCTCGCGCCAGTCGATGAATTCGTACTGGATGACGCCGACAACGTCTTCGGGAACGTCCTGACCGCCGCCTTGCGTCTTGCCGACGCGGGTATAGACCGACTTGACGCCCGGCCAGCCGAGCAGCCTGTTTTCCGCGATCTTGGTTGCCGTATCCATTTCGGCCAGCGAGAGATTGCCGCGCGCATGCACGTAAAGCAGGCCGTAATCCGGCTCGACATTCGGGAAGAACTCGACGCCGGCGCCATATTTCGAATAGGCAAAGCCGACGCCGAACAGCAGCGCGACGGTCAGCACCAGCACGGTGATGGGGAAGCGCACCGCCTGCTTGACGATTGCCATGTACCAGCCGTCTCGATTGTCATCCTCGTGATGCGGCGGCGCCTTGGCGAAGATCGCACCCAGCGTCGGTGCGAAGACCAGCGCGTAGAGCATCGAGGCCGACAGCGTGACGATCAGCGTGATCGGCATGTACTTCATGAAGTCGCCGATAATGCCCGGCCAAAACAGCAGCGGCGAGAAGGCGGCGATGCGCGTCATCGTCGCGGCGATGACCGGACCGGCCATGCGCTTGGCGGCAAGCGCGAAGGCTTCCTCCTTGGGCATGCCTTCGCTCATCCGTCGTTCGGCGAACTCGGTGACGATGATGGCGTCGTCGACCAGCATGCCGACGGCAAGGATCAGGCTGAACAGCACGATCATGTTGATCGTGTAGCCCATCATCGCCAGGAGCAGGATGCCAATCAGGAAGGATGACGGGATGGCCAGGCCGATGAGCAGCGAGGCGCGGCCGGACAGCGCGTAGAGAATGACGATGAACACCAGGATGACGGCGATCATGACGTGGTTCTGCAGATCGCCCAGCAGTTGGTTGACGAAGACCGACTTGTCCTGCGTGTAGGTGACGTTCATGCCCTGAGGCATGGACTTGACGAACTCGTCGGACACCGTCCGCACCTTGGCGATGGTGTCGATCAGGTTGGAGCCGATGCGCTTCTTGACTTCGATGGCGATGGCCGGCTTGCCGTTGAGGCGGGTCACCGTCTCGGCATCCTTGAAGGTCGAGCGAATCGTCGCGATGTCCTTGGCCTGCACCACGGCATTGGGGCCGGCGACCACCGGCAGTGCCGCGACATCCTCCGGCGTTTCGATCAGCGACGGCACCTTGACCGCGTATTTGCCTTCCGAGCCCTCGATGTTGCCTGCGGCGACCAGACTGTTGGAGTTGCCGACCGCACCGATCAGCTGATCGAGCTGCAACCCATAGGAAGACAGCTTCATCGGATCGATGACGACCTCGACGAGATCGTCGCGCGCACCCTGCAGCGAACCTTCGAGAACGCCGGGCACCTCCTCGATGCGGTCGCGCAGTTCGCGGGCGGCGGCGGTCAGCACACGCTCCGGCAATTCGCCCGAGAGTGTGACGACGAGCACGGGAAACTCGGAAATGTTGACTTCGTTGACTGTCGGTTCCTCAGCCGCCTGCGGCAGGTCGGCCTTGGCGTCCTGCACCTTGCTGCGCGTGTCCTGCAGCGCAGTGGCCAGATTCGTCTGCGGCTGGAATTCGACCAGCACGTAGCCGCCGCCTTGGAAAGCGGCCGAACGCATCTCCTTGAGGCCCTTCAAGCTCTTCAGCTTGCTTTCCATCGGTCGCAACAGCAGCCGTTCCGAATCCTCAGGCGAAATGCCCTGATAGATCAGGCTGATATACAT
>NZ_RZQG01000304.1:0-6383 GCF_003998635.1 Mesorhizobium sp. M7D.F.Ca.US.004.03.1.1 | reverse complement strand
GCCGCTGGCTGCGCGAAATCCATGACACCACCGGCCACACCACCGTCTTCGTCACCCACGACCAGGAAGAGGCGCTGGAGCTTGCCGACCGCGTCGTGGTGATGAGCCAGGGCCGCATCGAGCAGGTCGGCACTGCCGACGATATCTACGACACGCCGAACTCGCCCTTCGTCTACGGCTTCATCGGTGAATCGAGCTCGCTTCCCGTCAAGGTCGAGAATGGTGAGATCTGGCTCGCTGACCGTCCGATCGGGCTTGCCGCGCCCCACGAACCCTCGGGCGATGCGACGCTCTACTTCCGCCCGCACGATGTCGAACTGCTGGACGGCTGCAGCGGCTGCATCGCCGGCACGGTCGCTGCCAGCCGCCGCGTCGCCGGCACGCGCCGGGTCGAACTCGAGATCGGTGGTGAGCGCCAGCGGGTCGAAATCGAACTGCCGGTCGATCACCCGGCGGCCCAGAAAAGCCGGGTCGCGTTCCGGCCCGGACGCTGGAAGCTGTTTCCGGCGGCTTGATCCCGTCGCCAGCACATCGCCTCGAGAAGAATTGTGCGCGCAATCGGCGTCGTTGCTGCGTCCAGCGCCCCGAAAAGTCTCCGTCTGGGAGAAAATCCTAATAGTCGGCCGTTTCGACGATATTTTTTCTCGCCGGACCCTCACCGGGCTACTGCGCGTGCCTCGTCGCGCGCCCTGCCCCAAAGCTATGGTCCGATCATAAACGCATTGCATCGGAGCCTGTTTTCATGAAGCGATTTTTCCTTGGGCTTGCCGCCGTCGCCGGCCTGTTCCTCGCATCCTCCCAAGCCTGGTCGGCCGACAAATTGCTCAACGCATCCTATGATGTCGGCCGCGAACTGTTCGTGCAGGTCAACAAGGCCTTCATCGCGCAGCATCCGGGCGTCACCGTCGATCAGTCGCATGCCGGCACTTCGGCGCAGGCGCGTGCCATCGCCGAAGGCCTTGGCGCCGATGTCGTTACCTTCAACCAGGTCACCGACATCGACTTCCTGGTCAAAAAGGGGCTCGTCTCGGCCGACTGGCAGAAAGATTTTCCCGACAACGCCTCGCCCTTCTATTCGCTGCCTTCGTTCCTTGTCCGCGCGGGCAACCCCAAGCACATCAAGGACTGGAACGATCTCGTGCGCGACGACGTGCAGGTAATCTTCCCTAACCCGAAAACCTCCGGCAATGCGCGCTACACCTATCTGGCAGCCACCGCCTACGCGAAGGAGGCCTTCAAGGGCGACGACGCCAAGGTGAAGGAGTTCATCACCAAGCTGTTCAACAACGTGCCGATCTTCGACACTGGCGGCCGCGCCGCGACCACCACCTTCGTGCAGCGCGAGATCGGTGACGTACTGATCACCTTCGAGTCGGAAACACGCGGCATCCGCAAGGAGTATGGCGACGACAAGTTCGAGCAGGTCACGCCGACGGTCAGCCTGCTGGCCGAATTCCCGGTCGCGATCGTCGACAAGGTCGCCGACGAGCATGGTACGCGCGACCTGGCCAAGACCTATCTCGACTTCCTCTACACGCCGGAAGGCCAGGACATCTTGGCCCAGAACGGCAACCGGGTTCGCGACGCGGCGGTCGCGGCCAAATACAAGGCCCAGTTTCCCGATGTCCGCCTGCTGACGGTCGAAGATGTCTTTGGCGGCTGGGACAAGGTGCAGAAGGAGCATTTCGCCGCCGGCGGCCTGCTCGACCAGACTTACGGCAGCCGCTGACGGCAGCAATGTCCAGGATAGACGAGAGAGCCGGCACCTTGCCGGCTTTTTTCGTTTTGTGCGCCGGCGACCTGATCTTCAGCGGAATATCGGCACCGTCCGTGCAAAACGTTACAAAGAATCAACGCGTTTATGCCTAACATGCCATTCGGCGGCTTGTTTTCGCAAAACATCATCGCGTGGCGAAAACGTCATTATTTGCACACAAACAGTCGCCAGATGCGGGTGGTTGGGGCTTCAATGGGTTGATCTGGGCATGCTGACAAAAAAAGGCAAATACGGCCTCAAGGCCCTCGTGCATCTGTCCGGCCTGCCGGTCGGCCAATTGGCCTTCGTCAACGATATCGCGGTGGCCAACAACATCCCGAAGAAATTCCTCGATGCCATCCTGGGCGAGTTGCGCAATGCCGGCTTCGTCCAGAGCCGCAAGGGCAAGGAAGGCGGCTATCGCCTCGCCCGGCCGGCCTCCGAAATCAAGATCGGCCATGTCGTGCGCGTGCTTGACGGGCCGCTGGCGCCGATCCCTTGCGCCAGCCGCACGCAATATCAGCGCTGTGAGGATTGCGACGAGGCGACCTGCCAGGTCCGGCACATGATGCTGGAGGTGCGGCAGGCGATCGCCGAAGTGCTTGACAATCGCAGCCTTGCCGCCATGCGCGATGCCGACAATGATGATTTTCCAGTCGAGCTGACCTCGCAGATATAAACCACCAGCTGCTGCTCGCGACCGCAAGCTGACCGCGCTCAGACAGACATGAGATTCTTCCATTGAAGGAGGGGTTCTCCAAATCTCGGGTTACGAAGCTCGAAATCACAGGAGAACCCATGCAGTTTTTGGCCTACCCGTTCACATTAGACGCAGCCTCGAATACATGACGTGCGGACGTCGTACCCGCTACGTGCTCTGTACCCGCCACACCGAGGTCCATCCATCCTGCATTCACGGCCTCAAACATTTCTTCGGCAGGTCCGGAGTGACCCTTCGGGATGCCGAATTGCTCGAACGCTTCCGCCCACCCTGCACGCGGGATTGCAAAGGCTTTCACGTCGAGATTCAGGACTTCACCCAACTGCTCCGCGACTTCATCCGCAGTGACCATCGAACCAATCTCGACGATGCGCTGCCCTGACCACGCTGGCCCGGTCAAAAGGGTTGCGACCTCCGCGCCGATGTCGTTCGTCGCGACCATGGTCGATTTCCGGTTTGTCGGATTGTAGTAGACCGGTAGCGTTCCGCCCTGCGCGACCTGCAAGCCGTAGAGGAAGTTTTCGAAGAATCCACCTGCGCGCACAAATGCGATTGGCGATATCAGGTCGCGAAAACCTTGCTCCAGAAGCGACAAGGCCATGATCATCCCGAGCCCACTGGTTCTATTCGCACCCATCGACGAAAGCGCAACCACCCGTGGCGGCGCTGCCTTGGTGAGCGCCTCGACATAGTTTGCAATCACGCCCTTTGCTTCTTTGTAATCGGGCGACGGCGCCCAGACAGCCGGCAACATGACGAACGCCCCTTCGACGCCTTTGAGCGCTTGCTCGATGGCTGCCGGATCATTCCAATCGCCGTCTACCAGTTCCACGCCCTGATTCGCCCAGTTAGCCGCCTTCCCGCGATTGCGGACGAGCGCGCGTACCTCCTTGCCGTGCGCCAACAGATGTTTCGCCGTCGCGCCGCCAACTTTTCCCGTGATTCCCATTACTAAAAACATGTATTTTCTCCTGATCTTGAAGGACAGAACAATGCCCCTGTTGGTTCAATGGATGAGCGGCAGAATGGCCCGGATACGGGGATCGCGCGCGTAGAGGCCGCCCCATGTCATCGCGCCCAGAAGCAGGGAAATGATTTCAGGCGGCGACCCCAACTCACCAATGCGGACATGGGCGCAGATGGCACCTCCCAGAAACCCCGTCACCAGGATCGCGCCGAGGACGGCGGTGGTCGGGATGGCGTAAAGGATGGCGCAGGCGAGTATGATCGGACCCACAACACGGGTCAGGTCCATCGCGAACCCGGTTTCCTGCAACATGCTCGCGACCTGTGCCGGCGCGAAAAGCTGAATAGTCCCGTCGGCCACCAGAGCAATAACGACAAACGCGCTCATTATCCGGCCAGCCCACAGGGCGCGATGCAAGGTCATAGTTTCCGGTGTCTGATGCAGGTTCACAGTTTCGGACACTTGTCATTCTCCGATGGGGAGATCCCATATTCGAAGCTTACTGTGCCTCCTAGGTGTGATAAATGCCGAGGAAATGAACCAACTGTTCTCTTTTCGGGAAACAATACCGAGGCACGAAAATGCAGAATCTCGAACCCATCCTCATTTTCACAACGGTAGCGGAAATGGGGAGCTTCACCCGCGCGGCCGATAGCCTGGGCATCCAAAAGGGGAGAGCCTCAACGGCGGTCCGGAAGCTGGAAGAAGATGTCGGTGTCAGGCTTCTGCACCGGACGACGCGCAGCGTGCGGTTGACGGAGGACGGACGCGCGTTTCATGCCCGTGCCCGCGATCTGCTTGCTGAAGTCGATGATCTGCACTCGATGTTCGCAGGCGATCGCGTAGCACTTCGCGGTCGTTTGCGGGTCGACCTTCCGACCGAAGTGGCGCGCACAACCATCGTGCCGGCCCTGCCGGATTTCATGGCGGCGCACCCCGAGTTGGAGCTGGAGGTGTCGAGTACGGATCGGCAAGTCGATCTGGTTCAAGAGGGGTTCGACTGTGTATTGCGGCTTGGACCCATTCGGGACGAGACGCTGATTGCCCGCCCACTCGGCCTATTGCGCATGGCCAACGCTGCCAGTCCCGCCTATCTGGCGCGCTATGGCGTCCCTCGATCGCTAGAAGATCTCCAGCGTCAGGAACATAGGACAATTCATTTTTCGACGATGCTGGGCGCGAGACCCTATGGATGGGAATATCCGGACGGCGACAGCTACGCGACGCTTCAGTTGCCAGGTGCGTTACACGTCAACAGCGCGCAGACCTACGAAGCCGCCGCCCTCGCCGGCCTTGGTCTGATTCAGGCGCCACTCTTGGGCATCAGCCGATACTTAGAGAGTGGAGCGCTTGTGGAGATCATACCCGATTTTCGTCGCCGGGCGCTCGCCGTGTCCCTCGTCGTTGCACATCGGAGCAATCTATCGCGCCGAGTCCGCGCATTCATGAAATGGATCGAAGATGTGCTGACGCCGTATATGGAATAGCGAGACAAATATCTTCGTCCGGCCCTCGAAATCAACATTCTGAAGTTATGTCTGCCGGTCGGCGATCGGCGGCCCGGCGTTGCCGGCGCCAGCTAGCGCGGCACGAAGAGCTGATAGTCCTCCTTGCGTCGGGTGCCGATGCCGCAAGCGGCGCGCCTGTCCCAGTCATAGCGAGATTTGCAGAAGTCTTGAGCGCGGACACAACCTTGCGCGGTCCATGCCGACGCAGTAAAGCGGGGTTCGAAGAACAGGCTGGACCGATGAGGCTGTCGTGGTTCGCAAAATCCCGCAAGGCCGCCCGCAAGCCGCCATCGGCAGCCAGTTTCCGCACTGAAATCATCGCCGACGTCTTTGTCCCGGAACGGGCGGAGGATGTGCGCTTTTTCAGCCGCAAACTGGATCGCCCCGGCCGGCTTCGCCGCTTTTCCAACAGGGACCTCCGCGAAAGCCTGCTGTGCGTCTTCTATCTCATGGTCGCAGCGGCCCTGCCGGTGCGCTGGTGGGCGCCGATCTGCAGCCGCATGTCGAGGTTTCGCCTGAAGCGCCATATGCGCAAGGAGTTTCCCGCCTACGCTGCCGCCACACGCGCGGTGCTTGGCGACGGCATCGATGCGTGCAAGCTGTTCGAGGGTTTGCTGGTGGCACGCCATCGCCGCCGCCTGCAGCTCGCCGCACATCTGGTGACCGGCCGCTGGTCGCCGACGATCCGACTCGAAGGGCTAGAGGGGCTGCAGTCGGCCTTGCGGCAGGGCCACGGCGCCATCCTCTGGTGCGATCAGTTCACTGCCCAGACCATCATCGGCAAGCGCGCTTTGTACGAGGCCGGTATCGAGGCGCATCAGGTGAGCGTCCACACCCACATTTCCGAAACGGCGTTCGGCCTGCGTTTCCTCAACCCGCCGCTGATCAATGTCGAGAACCGGTTCCTGAAAAGCCGGGTCACCTTTGATCGCGACGACGCCTATCAGGTCACCATCCGCATCCAGAAGATCCTGAAGCAGAATGGCGTGGTGACGATGACCAACACCATCCATGCCGGCACGACCTTCACCGAAGCCGCCATGGGCGAAAGCGGCTGGACCCACCTCGCCTCGGCGCCGGCGAATTTCGCCGCCAGGGGCGGGACGGCGCTGTTTGCCATGTCGACCTTCGAAGTGGTTCCGTTCATCGAATACCGTGCCGTGCTCAGCCCCGCGTTGACGCCTGAGGCGTCTGTCACCCAGGCAACGGACATGGCCAGGGATGGCACCAAGAACATGGCCGTGCAGGCGCACTACATCCTTCTCAAGCGCGACCGCCTGTTGGAGGCGCTGAAGCTCTACCCCGAGCAGATGATGACGTGGTCCCGTCGGCAGCGGCTGACCGAGGCTCAGGACAGCACCGGCATCGGCACGGACGAAGGCTCATGACCGGCGCATCTGGCGGACCGCGGCAGCGACGACTTCACCGACC
>NZ_RZQG01000303.1:0-6394 GCF_003998635.1 Mesorhizobium sp. M7D.F.Ca.US.004.03.1.1 | reverse complement strand
GTTGGCCTGGGCGAGGTCGTCACGCAGCCGGCGGACCTTGGCCTCGGCATTCTCACGCTCGGCGATTTCGCCTGCAAGTGCGGTGTTGGAGCGCGTCAGCTCGGCCGTTCGCGTGCTCACGCGGCTCTCCAGCTCGGCATTCATGCGCGCCAGCGCCTCCTGCCGCAACCGGCGTGCGCGGCGGCGCCGGGTGAGCACATAGGCAAGCAAGCCCGTCAGCAGCAGCCCGAGCAGCGTGGTCAGGCGCGCCGTGTTGGCGGCAGACGAGAGGGCAGCGTCGGCAGGCGTCAGCAGCCAGAGACGCCAGCCGGGAACCGCACCGGGCAGATCCTGCACCACCTCGACGAACTGGCGCGGTTTTCCGTCGCTGTCGATTGTCGCCAGGCCGTCCCCGGCGCCGCGCCGTATCGGCAGGGGTTCGAAACCGGCATCGGCCAGCTGAAGCTGGTCATGGGCGGCGGCGGCGTCTTCGGCGGAGAGCGGCGCCAGCGCGTGAAACCGCCATTCGGGCTGGCTGGTGGCAAGCACGACGCCGTGTTCGTCGGTGACGAAAACAAGGAACCCGCTGGAGCGCCAATTGGCTTCGACGCCATCGAGCTCGACCTTCAACACCGCGACGCCAAGCGGCTTGCCGTTATCGTCGACGCGGCTCGAAAGGTAGAGTCCCGGCCGTCCGCTGATCGTGCCGAGCCCGTACTGGCTGGCGCCGCCGTCAGTCATCGCTTCCCTGAAATAGTGACGAAAATTATAGTCGATGCCGACAAAGCTGGTCGGCTCGCCGGCATTGCTGGCTGATATGGCGATGCCCGCCGTGTCGATGACATAGATGGCGGACGCCGAAGCATCGCCGGCAATCGCCTTGAGTTTGTCGTTGAGGGCTTTTTCTTCCATCTTTCCGGCCCGGCGCAGGGCGCCGCGCACCGCATCGTCGCGGGCAAGGACCAATGGAACCAGGCGCTGCTTTTCGATTTCGCCGGTCAGGGTTCCCGCCGCCAGCGGCAGAGCGGCAAGTGCTGTGTCGCGCAGATTGTCGGCCGCCTGGCCGGAGGCGATGCGCCCGGCGATGGCGATCGCGCCGGCCAGAAGGGCAAGGGCGACGACCACGACAAGCCAGCGGCCATTGCGCAGCCGGGCCACCGCCTCGCGCAGCAACTCATGGCCGGCAAATCCTTGGGATTCGCTATCGGTGCCTGCCTGCGGCGTCTGCCCTCTCCCTTTTTGCTCGCGGCCTTATGGCCAGTGTAATGCGAAAATCCGCCCAGGCAAACGCTGCCTGTGCGGAAATCCGCACAGGCATTGCCCGCATGGTCTTGAACAAAGGCCGAAATGCCAGGATTCCGGCCTTCCCCCGATCTGGCACGACGCTTGCAAAAGTCCTGGCTAGCGGCGTGCGACCGGAGCGCCGCGATGGGAGAAGTCACGCAGGGCGGTGCATTCCGCCCCATCCGGCAGGGAGAGTTCGATGCACATCGCAGACCAATCAGGCGCGTCTTCCGCGCAGCGCAAGCCTTTCTATGCCCAACTCTACGTGCAGGTGCTCGTCGCGATCACCGTCGGCATCCTGCTCGGCCATTTCTATCCGTCCGTCGGCGAAAGCATGAAGCCGCTCGGCGACGCCTTCATCAAGCTGGTCAAGATGATCATCGCCCCGGTCATCTTCCTGACCGTGACGACGGGCATTGCCGGCATGAGCGACCTGCAGAAGGTCGGGCGTGTCGCCGGTAAGGCGATGCTCTATTTCCTTACCTTCTCGACGCTGGCGCTGATCATCGGCCTGGTCGTGGCCAATGTCGTACAGCCGGGCGCCGGCTTCAACATCGACCCGGCGACACTCGACGCCTCGACCGTCAACACCTACGCCGCCAAGGCGCACGACCAGTCGGTCACCGGCTTCCTGATGAACATCATCCCGACGACCATCGTCGGCGCCTTCGCCGACGGCGACATCCTGCAGGTGCTGTTCTTCTCGGTGCTGTTCGGCATCGCGCTGGCGCTGGTCGGCGACAAGGGCACGCCCGTCCTCAACTTCCTGCAGGCACTGACGACGCCGATCTTCAAGCTGGTCAGCGTGCTGATGAAAGCCGCCCCCATCGGTGCCTTCGGCGCCATGGCATTCACCATCGGCAAATACGGCATCGGCGCGGTGATCAATCTCGCCATGCTGGTCGGCACCTTCTACGTGACGTCGTTTCTGTTCGTGTTCGTCGTGCTGGGTGCTGTCTGCCGCTACAACGGCTTCTCCATCCTGTCCTTGATCCGCTACATCAAGGAGGAGCTGCTGCTGGTGCTGGGCACCTCCTCGTCTGAAGCCGCCCTGCCCTCGCTGATGGAAAAGATGGAGAAGGCCGGCGCCAAGCGCTCGGTGGTCGGGCTGGTCATCCCGACCGGCTATTCCTTCAACCTCGACGGCACCAACATCTACATGACGCTGGCGGCGCTGTTCATCGCGCAGGCAACCAACATCCACCTGTCGATCGGCGACCAGATCCTGCTGCTGCTGGTTGCCATGCTCTCGTCCAAGGGAGCCGCCGGCATCACCGGGGCCGGGTTCATCACCCTTGCCGCCACGCTGTCGGTGGTTCCGGCGGTTCCCGTTGCCGGCATGGCGCTGATCCTCGGCGTCGACCGCTTCATGTCGGAATGCCGGGCGCTGACCAACTTCGTCGGCAATGCCGTCGCCACGCTGGTGGTGGCGCGTTGGGAAGGTGAACTCGACGAAGCCAAGCTGGCGAGAGCGCTGGCGGGCACGGCGGATGACAGCCTGCCGGCGGATATCGTACCCGCCGAGTAATCCGCGCGGTCAATGCGTAAAAGGCCGGAGGCGTGCTGCTTCCGGCCTTTGTCATGCAGGTCGCAACGTCAGACGGCGCCGGTCTTGGTCAGCGGCGTGTCCGGATATGTGCTTGGACCGACAGGCCTGCGGGCTACCAAAGTGCCCACATCATCGAACAGGACGAGGCTGGCGGCGCCGACCAGCCCGGCATGGCGGCCGAGCTGGGCCTGCACCACCGGCACGTCGCGATAGGCGCGCATGGCGCGTTGCCGGATGGTCGCCTCGATGACCGGATGCATCAGGTCGAGGCCATTGGCGATGCCGCCGCCGACAACCAGCACGTCGGGCGAATAGAGATGCAGGAGATTGGTGAAGCCGACGCCCAGCCAGCGCGCTTCCTCCTCGAGCAAGGCCAAAGCAAGAGCGTCCTGCAGCCGTGCCGCCTCGACGACATGGCGGCCGGTCACCTCCGCATCCGCCGACAGCCGCCGCAAGGCCGAGCCGTCGCCTACAGCCGTCGCGGCGTTGGCGCGGCGGCCGAGCGCGGTGCCCGAGGCGATGGCCTCGAAGCAGCCGACGACGCCGCAGACGCAACGCTCGCCTTCATTGGTGATGGTCATATGGCCGATCTCGGCGGCAAGGCCGCGGCGGCCGTGCAGGATGCGCCCGTCGACAACGACGCCACCACCGATGCCGGTGGAAACCGTGACGAAGACCAGCGAGCGAGCGCCATGGCCGGCGCCGAAGCGCCATTCGCCGAGCGCCGCCGCATTGGCATCGTTCTCCAGCCGCACCGGCAGGCCGAGCCGCCGCTCGAGGATGTCGGCAAGCGGCACGTCCAGCCAGCCGGCGAGTGTCGGCGGACCGACGGCGATGCCGGCTAGCGGATCGAGCGGCCCCGGCGCACCAACGCCGACGCCGACGATCGAAAGTGCCGGTGCCTCGGCATGGACGGTCGCCGCGAGCGCCTCGATCTGGCCGATCACCACATCGGGGCCGGCCTGCGCCTGCGTCGGCACCGCAGCGAATGCCAGGATCTTGCCGTCGCGGTCGACCAGGGCGGCACGAAGCTCCGTCCCACCAAGATCGATCGCAAGGGCGGCTTCTGTTGTCATGCCGCGACCTTCAAGCCATGCAGCCAGCCGATGCGGCCGGCGAGATCCTTGTCGCCGAAGGCGAGCGAACCGAGAACCACCGTCTCGGCACCGGCGGCACGTAGCAACGGCACGGTCTCGTGGCGGATGCCGCCGTCCGCCGCCAGAACCACCTGCGCCTCGCGACCGGCCTTTCTCAAGATGGCGCGGGCAGCGCCCAGCCTGTCGCAGGCCTTATCCGATAGGCTCTGGCCCTTGACGCCGATTGCGGTTCCCAGAAGCGTGACGAAAGCGACCTCGGAAACGAAAGGCGTCACCGTCTCGACCGGGGTCTCCAGCCTGAGCACGACGCCCGCCTCGGCGCCGAGTTCGCGTGCCAGTCGCACGGCGCGCAACCCCGCTTCGCCATTCTCGGCATGGACGCTGATCATGTCGGCGCCGGACTCGATGAACTGGCGCGTCTGCGCCTCGACGATTGCGGCATCGACCATCAGGTGGACATGGATGGGCTTGGCCGTCAGCCCGGCAATGCGGGCGACGAGGTCGGGGAAGAACAGGAAGGACGGGGCGAAGTGACCGTCCGCCACATCGATGTGGTGAAGATCGACATAGGGCTCGATACGCCTGAGGTCGCTCTCGAAATTGGCGAGATTGGCCGACCACAGCGAGAATTCGGCGATCATGCGATCGCGTGGCAATGCGGCGATGGCGGCCGGGCCGGAGAGAGGTTTCGAGATCATGATTGGTCCTGGTTGTTAAAACGATCTTTGAGGAAGCTGCCGATGGCGGCGCGGATTTCGGCGAAATGGCGCTCCTTGTCGGTGGCCTTCGGCGTCACCTCCGCAAAGGCAGCGTTGGGGATGGCGTCGGCGAGGCTGCGCGCGGTCGCCAGCGGATGTACGAGATCGATGCCGGTGCCGATGACGAGCGTGGGCGTTTTGAAGCCAGCGGCTTCGGCCCGTGTCACGCCAGGCCCATCGTTTGCGATCGATTGCATCACCTCGGCGAAAACGGCGGCGTTGTCGCGCGCGAAGAAGCCGAGCAGGGAAGCAAGGTTGTCCGGCGCCTCGGTGCGAAAGCGTACGGCAGTCGCGGAAGCGGCGAAGATATCCCGCGCTTCATCCAATGGACGGCTGCGGATAAGCTCCGCCACTTCCACATAGGGGAGCATGTTCTGCGGCGCCGCATCGAAAGCCCAGGCAGGGCGAGCAAGGACCAAACCCAGGACGCGGTCCGGGTGCCGGGCGGCAAGCTGCAAGGCAATGGCCGCGCCCATCGAAATGCCGCAGGCGACGAAACGATCGAGGCTGGCCGCATCCGCGGCGGCCAGCACATCGTCGGCAAACATGGCGATCGAAAAGGGCCGTGTCGTGCCGGCGCCGGAGCCGCCCTGCGCGCGGCATTCGACGGTCAGCCGGCGGTATGAAGGGCCGTCGGGAAAGTTTTGCGCCACTTGGACGGCATCACCGCCAAGTCCATGCTGGAAGATGATGGGAAGCCTGCCCTGCCCCGTGTCGAAGACACGAAGTGCTGCATCGTCGCGAAGCAGGATCGCCGGCGCAGCGCCCATCAGAGGAGCCCCCGCAAGAAGGCGGCGACGCCGGGAGCTTCGTCGGCGGACAGGCCGTGGGTGACAAGCGCGCAGTCGAAACCCACGGCCTTCAGCCGCGCGACGAAATCCGGGAAGTCAACGATGCCTTGGCCCACGGTGGCAAAGCGACCGTCGCCAAAGCGGTCCTTGGCGTGCGCCATGGCGATATGGCCGGCAGCCTCGTCGATCGCCGCGGCAACGATGGCGCGCGCTTCGTCCGGCGTCGCGTGCTCGAACAGGTTTGCCGGATCAAGCACGATCTTCAGATGCTTCGATCCCATCTCCGCGATCAGCCTGGTCGCGTCCTTGGCCGAGGTGACGATGTTGGCCTGCTCGGGCTCGATGCCGAGATCGACGCCGGTGGCGTCGGCCAGCGCCAGCGCCTTCTCCATCTCGGCGGCCATGTCGGACCAGGCGGCCGGCGTGGCATTGTCGGGGTGATAGGCCCACTGATCGGCGGCGTTGCGCGAACCGGTGCAGAGTGTGACCAGCGGGATATCCAGGGCAGCAGCAGCCTCGATGACGACGGCGAGACGCCGAAGGCCATCGTCGCGGACGGCCTTGTCGGGATGCGCCATGTTGTAGGTGCCCGACAGTGCCGCAAGGGAAACACCGGTCGATTGCGCGGCGGCACGGATGGAAGCGACAGCTTCCGCCGACACCGCATCCGGCATCGACGGCAGGCCGGCACAGGCGAGATTGAACTGCGTCGTCTCATAGCCCGCCTGCCGGACGGCCGCGAGCACCGCAGCCGGCTCAATCCCCGGAAAAGTCTTGGCGAAGATGCCGAGACGCATCACACCGCTCCCGAAACCGAAGCGAGCTCGACCCGTTCACCGGTCTCGACCGAGCGGGCGATGGCGACCATGGCGCGGATCGAGGCGATGCCGTCCTCGACATTGGCGCCGCGCATCGGCGCGCCTTCCAGCACCTGTC
>NZ_RZQG01000302.1:4975-6398 GCF_003998635.1 Mesorhizobium sp. M7D.F.Ca.US.004.03.1.1 | reverse complement strand
TGATGACGCAGCAATATATCCGCACCGCTCGATTGAAGGGTCTCTCCTTCGGCAGCGTGGTGGTCAAACATGCGTTGCGCAACGCGCTGATCGCGCCGTTCACCGTCATCATGCTGCAGTTTCCCTGGCTGCTCACCGGCGTCGTCATCGTCGAGGTGATGTTCCGCTACCAGGGGTTCGGCTACACGCTGGTCGAGGCGGCCGGTAACAACGACATCGACCTTTTGCTCGGCTGCTCGCTGGTCTCGGTGTTCATCGTCTTGATCACGCAGCTCATTTCGGATGTCGGCTACGCGTTTCTCAATCCGCGTATCAGAGTTCAGTAGGGGGCGAAGCGGATGCCGGTTCAATATATCAGTGGCTTCACCGTCGTTCTCGAAGTGCTGTCGCGCTTCTGGCCGGTCTGGATCGCGCTCGTCATCGTCATGGGGACGAGCTTCGCCTACAAGAAGAAGCTGGCGCTCTACGGCCAGCTCTTCGACAGCGGCGTCGGTATCGTCGGCGTCGGCATCTGTCTGTTCTGGCTGTTCACGGCGATCTTCGCCGCGACCATCTCGCCCTTCGATCCGCTGGCCCAGATTCCCATCATGAAGGATGTGCTGCCGGGCGCCGTCGAACCGCAATCGGGGCTGACCTATCTGTTCGGCGGCGACAAGCTGGCGCGCGACGTGTTTTCGCGCATGGTCTATGGCAGCCAGATCGTGCTGATCATCGCGCCTGCCGCAACCGGCTTCGCGCTGATGGTCGGCATCACGCTCGGCCTGCCCGCGGGCTATTACGGCGGCAAGATCGACACCGTGCTGTCGTTCCTGGCCAACCTTGTGCTCGCCTTCCCGGTGATCCTGCTGTTCTACCTGCTGGTGACGCCGGGCATCATGGACACGCCGATCCCCTATGGCATGGCCGGCGTCTTCTTCCTGTTCCCGATCATCTTCTTCAGCGTGCTGTTCTGGACGCGCTACAAGAACCGGCCCGACCGACTCTACATCCTGCTCGGCATCACCCTGATCCTCGGCGGCTGGATCTACCTCGGCCTTGTGTTCGACAGGGACCCGCTGCACATCGTCCATATCGATCCCAACCAGCTCAACATCTTCGTGGCGGTGGTGTTCGCCTCCAGCCCCGGCGTGTTCCGCATCGTGCGTGGCCTGGTGATGGACATCAAGACGCGCGACTATGTGGCGGCGGCGCAGACGCGCGGTGAATCGCCCTGGTACATCATGCTGTGGGAGATCCTGCCCAATGCGCGCGGTCCGCTGATCGTCGATGCCTGCCTGCGTATCGGCTACACCACGATCCTGCTCGGCACGCTCGGTTATTTCGGCCTTGGCCTGGCGCCGGAAAGTCCAGACTGGGGCACCGCGATCAAGGACGCGAGCCGCCTGCTGCGTTCCTTCATCCATCCGGCGCTGCCGCCGACGAT
>NZ_RZQG01000302.1:0-4965 GCF_003998635.1 Mesorhizobium sp. M7D.F.Ca.US.004.03.1.1 | reverse complement strand
CGTGCTGGGCTTGAACCTGCTCGCCGACTCGCTGCGCGAACAATCGATGAAAGATTGATTGACGGGCTTCGGCCCGCATCTGGTAAAATTGGATTGGAGCGACCCATGAACGAGGCAGTTCGAAATCCCGCCAAGCCGGCCAATGGGCCTATCATCGAGATCGAGAACCTGTCGATCTCCTTCTTCACCCGCAAGGGCGAGATCCCGGCCGTCATGGATTTTTCCTGCACTGTGATGCCGGGCGAGGCGATGGGTATCGTCGGCGAATCCGGCTGCGGCAAGTCGACCGTGTCGCTCGGCATCATGCGCGACCTGTCCAACATCGGGAAGATCGTCGGCGGCAAGATCAAGTTCCAGGGCAAGGACATGGGCGAGCTCTCCGACGAGGAGTTGCGCTCCATTCGCGGCAACAAGATCGCGATGATCTACCAGGAGCCGATGGCGAGCCTCAACCCGGCGATGAAGGTCGGCCAGCAATTGATGGAAGTGCCGCTGATCCACGACAAGGTGTCGAAGGAAGAGGCCTACAAGCGCGCACTCGACATGGTGCGCTCGGTCAAGCTGCCCGATCCCGAGCGCATGATGCGCTCCTATCCGCACCAGCTTTCGGGTGGCCAGCAGCAGCGCATCGTCATTGCCATGGCGCTGCTGTCGAAGCCGGCGCTGCTTTTGCTCGACGAGCCGACGACGGCGCTCGACGTGACGGTCGAGGCGGGCATTGTCGACCTGGTCAAGGGGCTCGGCGAGAAGTTCGGCACATCGATGATCTTTGTCTCGCACAATCTCGGCCTGATCCTGGAAACCTGCGACCGCATCACGGTGATGTATTCGGGCGAAGCGGTCGAGACCGGCAAGATCAAGGACGTGTTCGACCGGATGCGCCATCCCTATACGCAAGGGCTGTTCCGCTCGATCCCGCTGCCGGGCGCCGATAAGAATTCACGGCCGCTGATCTCCATCCCCGGACAATTGCCGCTGCCGCATGAGCGGCCCAAGGGCTGCAATTTCGGCCCGCGCTGCCACCATTTCGTCGAGGGCGTCTGCAACGCCGCCGAAATCCCGATGATCGAGGTCGCTGGGCACGAAGGCCATTTCTCGCGCTGCGTGCGCTTCAACGAGATCGACTGGGAAGCGCTGCCGCCCGGCGCCAAGAAAGTCAATGAGCGCGTCGTGCCCGGCGCACCGGTGCTCAAGATCGAAGACCTCAGAAAATACTACAAGGTCGGCGGCAGCGAGGTGTTCGGCTCGAGCGAGGGCCGCGTTGTCAAGGCCAACGAGACGATCTCGTTCATGGCGCGCGAATCCGAGACAGTCGCCATCGTCGGCGAATCCGGCTGCGGAAAGTCGACGCTGGCCAAGGTGCTGCTCGGGCTGGAGACGGCAAGTGCCGGCACGGTGACGCTGGGCAATAAGGAAATCCAGTCGACCGGTATCGAGAAACGCAGCGTCGAAACCGTATCGTCGATACAGATGGTGTTCCAGAACCCGTTCGACACGCTCAATCCCAGCCACTCGGTCGGTTCGCAGATCATCCGTACGCTGGAGAAGTTCAATGTCGGCAAGACGGTTGCCGATCGCCGCAAGCGCATGCTGGAACTGCTCGACCTGGTGAAGCTGCCAAGGGCGTTCGAGACCCGCAAGCCGCGCCAGCTTTCGGGCGGCCAGAAGCAGCGTATCGGCGTGGCGCGGGCCTTTGCCGGCGACGCCAAGGTGGTGGTGGCCGACGAACCGGTGTCGGCGCTCGACGTGTCGGTGCAGGCGGCGGTAACCGAACTGCTGATGGACATCCAGCGCAAGAACAAGACGACGATGCTGTTCATCAGCCACGATCTGTCCGTCGTGCGCTACATCGCCGACCGCGTCGTCGTCATGTATCTCGGCTATATCGTCGAGCAAGGCACGACCGACCAGATCTTCGCGCCGCCCTATCACCCCTATACCGAGGCACTGCTGTCGGCGATCCCGATCGCCGACACCAGCGTGGTGAAGCGCCACATCGTGCTGGAAGGTGACATTCCGTCGGCGATGAACCCGCCGTCGGGCTGTCCGTTCCAGACCCGCTGCGGCTACAAGAAGCTGGTGCCGGACAATCTGTGCGAGACCAAGGTGCCGCCGGTCAAGCATCTCGGCGACGGCCATATGAGCCTGTGCTGGCTCTCCGACGACGTGCTGGCCAAGATGGAGCCGGTGATCAAGTTCGACAAGGAACACGCGGCCAATGAGGGCGTGCCGGAAGACGCGCCGCATGTGACGGATACAGGCCCGACTGCCACCCCACCGAAGCGTCCGCGCGGCAAAGAGCCGAGCTGACGGTCGGAAGGTCGAGATCAGTGATGCGGAGCGTTCAGTTGCCGCACTCGCTCAGTTGCTGCGCATAGTCCCGCGACATCTTTTCGGTGGCGCGGGCATAGCCCTGCACTCCGGCGTCGCCGCGGTTGCCGCGGCCATAGGCGGTCCAGCCGAGATAGTAGGCAAGGTAGAGATTGTAGGTGTCGTTGCGGGCGACGCCGTACGTGTCAGCGGTCTTGGAATGATACCAGCCGACGAAATCGACCGCATCGGCGAATTTCGTCCGCCGCGCTGCCCAGTTGCCGGTCTCACGCTGATATTGCGACCAGGTGCCGTCCAGTGCCTGCGAGAAGCCGGTGGCCGTCGAGACATGCTTCCACGGAATGAAGCCGAGCAGCTTGGTGCGCGGCGGCCGGGCATTGCTCTTGAAGCCGGATTCCTTGCGCACCGTCGCCATCAGCACGGGAACAGGGATGCCGTATTTCTGCTGGGTGCGCTCGGCGGCCGACTGCCAGTTGTCGAACCAGCCGTCATTCTGGTCGAAGACGGCGCAGACATTGTTGATGTGATTGGGCGGCGTGGCGCAGGCCGAAAGCGCCAGCAGCACGCAAACCGCACCAATTTTACTAAAACTCGAACTACGCATTGGCAGAGCAATAGGCCGAAATCATAAAGGGAATCTTGCAGCGTCCGTTAACGCTTGGCCGGAGCAGTCCCTTCAGGAAATCCCGCGCCTGCAATCCGACATATTTTGTCGCTTTTTCTAAACAGATATTGCAGAAATGCCGCCGTGGCTAAAATCACGCCCGCAAACGGCGTATTTCTGACAGCTTGCCCGGGTTGCCGGGGCTTTGATGCCAGGCATGAACGAACCAAGACGCAAACGCGGCGCCGAGCGCACCAGCAACAGGGGCCCGTCGGCCATCCCGCAACTGCCGCTCAGGCGGGTGACAAATCCCTATCCGCCGATGGCCATGCTCTCGCCCGACCAGATCGAGCAGATCCACCAGGCTTCGATGCACATCTTGGAGAATTTCGGCATCGAGGTGATGAGCCCGCGCGCACTGTCGCTGTTCGAGAAGGCAGGCGCCAGCGTCGATCATGCCTCGGCGAATGTCCGTATTGATCGCGGCCTGGTCGAAGACGCGCTGAAGACCACCCAGTCCAGCTATGTGTTGACGCCGCGCAACCCGGCCAACGCGGTTCATCTCGGCGGCAACACCATCAATTTCACGCTCGTTGCCGGGCCGCCCAATGTGCACGACATGGAGCGCGGCCGCCGCGCCGGCAATTTGCGCGATTATTCGGATCTCACCCGGCTGGCGCAGCATTTCAACTGCATCCACATGCTCGGCAACCAGGTCTGCGCGCCGGTGGAACTGCCGGCCAACTCCCGCCATCTCGACACCTATTTCACCAACCTGACGCTCACCGACAAGAGTTTCCATGTCTCGGCGATAGGCCGGGGCAGGGCACTGGACGGCATCGAGATGATGGCCATCGCACGTGGGCTGACGCTCGACCAGATGCGCGACGATCCCGGCATCACCACCATCATCTCGGTCAACTCGCCGCGCCGCTTCGACGAGATGATGGCCGAAGGGCTGATGACGATGGCCGAGTTCGGCCAGTCGGTGGCGGTGACGCCGTTCACGCTGATGGGAGCGATGAGCCCGGTGACGCTGGCCGGGGCGCTGGCGCAGCAGAATGCCGAGGCGCTGTTCGGCGTCGTGCTGACGCAGCTGGTGCGGCCCGGCGCGCCGGTGATGTATGGCGCCTTCACCTCCAATGTCGACATGAAGTCGGGCGCGCCGGCCTTCGGCACGCCCGAGAATACCAAGGCCAACATAGCGTCGGGGCAACTGGCGCGGCGCTACGGGCTTCCGTACCGCACGACGCCGGGCTCGGCTTCCAACGCCGCCGATGCGCAAGGCGCCTATGAGACGCTGATGGCGCTGTGGGGCGCGGTGCTCGGCCATGGCAATCTCGTCTACCACGCCGCCGGCTGGCAGGAGGGCGGGCTGACGGCGTCGTTCGAAAAACTCATCATCGACGTCGAGATGATCCAGCACATGATGGAGTTTCTGCGCCCGATCGAGGTCAACGAGGCGGAACTTGCCGTCGAGGCGCTGGGCGCGGTGCCGACCGGAGGGCATTTCTTCGGCGAACTGCACACGCTGGAGCGCTACGCCACCGCCTTCTACCAGCCGATGCTGTCCAACTGGCAGAATTACGAGGCCTGGCAGGAGGCCGGCGGGCTCGACGCCGCGGCGCGCGCGACGCGACTGTGGAAGAAGGCGCTGGAGGACTATGTCGAGCCGGTGATGGATATCGCCGTGCGCGAGGCGCTGGAGGCTTACATGGCCAAGCGCAAGGAAGCGATCGGGCAGGGCGAGCCGTGATGCCTCGCAGCTTGAATCCACTCACCCATCCAACTCACTGATATCAGAGAAGAATCCATGAAATCGCATGCAAAGGTCGTGGTCATTGGCGGTGGCGTCGTCGGGTGCTCCGTGCTGTTCCATCTTGCCCGCCATGGTTGGACCGATGTTGTCCTGCTGGAGCGCGACGAACTGACATCCGGCTCGACCTGGCACGCGGCCGGCGGCATGCACACCATCAACGGTGACCCCAACGTCGCCAAGCTGCAGAAATACACGATTAGCCTCTACAAGG
>NZ_RZQG01000301.1:0-6402 GCF_003998635.1 Mesorhizobium sp. M7D.F.Ca.US.004.03.1.1 | reverse complement strand
TTCCTGGAGCGGTTCATCGAAACGACGAACCGCTCTATTTTTTGTTTTGGCCGCCGCGCCTACTGCGCGGCGGTTGTCATGTCGGCCAGCATCGGCTCGGCGACTTCCACACCGGAGGCCTTGCGGCGCTCGTCGATGATCAGTTCGTCGCGCGAGGTGGCGATGCGCCGGATCTGGCTCATCGTGCCGCCGGTGCCGGCCGGGATAAGCCGGCCGACGATGACGTTTTCCTTCAAGCCCTGCAGCATGTCGGTCTTGCCGGCAACGGCAGCTTCCGTCAGCACTCGGGTCGTCTCCTGGAAGGAGGCGGCCGAGATGAAGGACGGCGTCTGCAGCGATGCCTTGGTGATGCCGAGCAGCACCGGCAGGCCTTCGGCCGGCTTCTTGCCGTCCTCGACCAGACGCTCGTTGACCTCTTCCAGTTCGATCACGTCGACATGATCGCCCGGGATGTAGGTCGAGTCGCCCTGCACCGTGATCTCGACCTTCTGCAGCATCTGGCGAACGATCACCTCGATGTGCTTGTCGTTGATCGACACGCCCTGCAGACGGTAGACCTCCTGGATCTCGTTGACGAGGTAGGAAGCAAGTGCCTCCACGCCCTTGATCGCCAGGATGTCGTGCGGCGCCGGATTGCCGTCGAGGATGTAGTCGCCCTTCTCGATGACGTCGCCGTCCTGGAGATGGAACGGCTTGCCCTTCGGGATCAGGTATTCGACCGGCTCAAGCGTCGAGTCATGCGGCTCGATGATGATGCGACGCTTGTTCTTGTAGTCGCGGCCGAAGCGGATCGTGCCGTCGATCTCGGCGATGATGGCGTGATCCTTCGGACGACGTGCCTCGAACAGTTCGGCAACACGCGGCAGACCGCCGGTGATGTCCTTGGTCTTGGCGCTTTCCATCGGAATACGCGCCAGCACGTCGCCGGGGCGAACCTGCGAGCCCGGCTCGACCGAAAGAATGGCCTCGACCGAGAGCAGAAAGCGGGCGTCGCCACCCTTCGACAGCTTGCCGACCTTGCCCTTGGCGTCCTGAATGGCAATCGCCGGCTTCAGGTCGTTGCCGCGTGGCGTCGAGCGCCAGTCGATGACCTCACGCTTGGTGATGCCGGTCGACTCGTCGGCCGTTTCCTGAACAGAAATGCCGTCGACCAGATCCTCGTACGACACCCTGCCCTCGATTTCGGTGAGGACCGGACGGGTGTAGGGATCCCACTCGGCGATACGCTGGCCGCGCTTCACCTTGTCACCATCGTCCACGAAGATGCGCGAACCATAGGTAAGGCGGTGCGAGGCGCGCTCCTTGCCGGCTTCGTCGAGGATCAGCACCGCCATGTTGCGGCCCATGACCATCTGCTGGCCGTCGGAGTTGCGCACCACGTTGCGGTTGCGGATCTCGACCTTGCCCTCATACGAGGCTTCAAGGAACGAGCTGTCCACCACCTGCGCGGTACCGCCCATGTGGAAGGTACGCATGGTGAGCTGCGTGCCCGGCTCGCCGATCGACTGCGCCGCGATGACGCCGACAGCTTCACCCTGGTTGACCGGGGTGCCCCGGGCAAGATCGCGACCGTAGCAGACCGCGCAGACGCCAACCCTGACTTCGCAAGTCAGTGCCGAGCGGATGCGGACCGACTGGACGCCGGCCTTTTCGATCTGTTCCACGTCACGCTCGTCCATCAGCGTTCCGGCCTTGACCAGAATCTCGCCCGACACCGGATGGGTGATGTCGTCGAGCGACGTACGGCCCAGCACGCGCTGGCCAACCGATGCGACGACCTGACCGGCATCGACGATCGGCTGCATGGTGAGGCCCTTGTCGGTGCCGCAGTCGACGGAGTTGACGATGCAATCCTGCGCCACGTCGACCAGACGACGGGTGAGGTAACCCGAGTTCGCCGTCTTCAAGGCGGTGTCGGCCAGACCCTTGCGGGCGCCGTGGGTCGAGTTGAAGTACTCGAGCACGGTCAGGCCTTCCTTGAAGTTCGAGATGATCGGCGTCTCGATGATTTCACCCGACGGCTTGGCCATAAGGCCGCGCATGCCGGCAAGCTGACGCATCTGGGTGGGCGAGCCACGCGCACCGGAGTGCGACATCATATAGATCGAGTTCATCGGCTTTTGACGGCCATTGTCCTCGAACTCGACCGCCTTGATGCGGGCCATCATTTCGTCGGCGACCTTTTCCGAGCACTTGGCCCAGGCGTCGACGACCTTGTTGTACTTCTCGCCCTGCGTGATCAGACCGTCATTGTACTGCTGCTCGTATTCCTTGGCCAAAGCCTCGGTATCGGAGACCAGCTTGATCTTGGCGTCCGGGATCAGCATGTCGTCCTTGCCGAACGAAATGCCGGCGCGGCAGGCATGGCTGAAGCCGAGTGCCATGATGCGGTCGCAGAAAATGACCGTCTCCTTCTGACCGCAGTGGCGGTAGACGGTGTCGATCATCTTGGAGATGTTCTTCTTGGTCATCTCCTGATTGGCGGTCTCGTAAGGCACGTTGACGTTCTTCGGCAGAAGCTCGCCGATGATCATGCGGCCAGGGGTGGTGTCATGGATTTTCGACACGACCTTGCCTTCGGCGTCGACCGTACGGAAACGACCCTTGATCTTCGAGTGCAGCGTCACCGCCTTGGTCTCGAGCGCGTGCTGGAGTTCGCCCATGTCGGCAAACACCATGCCTTCGCCCGGCTCGTTCTGGTTGACGATCGAGAGATAATAGAGACCAAGAACCATGTCCTGCGACGGCACGATGATCGGCGCGCCGGAAGCCGGGTGCAGGATGTTGTTGGTCGACATCATCAGCACGCGGGCTTCAAGCTGCGCTTCCAGCGACAGCGGCACGTGAACAGCCATCTGGTCGCCGTCGAAGTCGGCGTTGAAGGCCGTGCAGACCAGCGGGTGCAGCTGGATCGCCTTGCCTTCGATCAGGATCGGCTCGAACGCCTGGATGCCGAGACGGTGCAGCGTCGGCGCACGGTTCAGCAGCACCGGATGCTCACGGATGACCTCGTCGAGGATATCCCAGACTTCCGGACGCTCCTTCTCGACCAGCTTCTTCGCCTGTTTGACGGTCGAGGAGTAACCCTTGGCGTCGAGACGGGCGTAGATGAAGGGCTTGAACAGTTCGAGCGCCATCTTCTTGGGCAGGCCGCACTGGTGCAGCTTGAGCTCCGGACCGGTCACGATGACCGAGCGGCCGGAATAGTCGACGCGCTTGCCGAGCAGGTTCTGACGGAACCGGCCCTGCTTGCCCTTGAGCATGTCGGACAGCGACTTCAGCGGGCGCTTGTTGGCGCCGGTGATGACGCGGCCGCGACGGCCGTTGTCGAACAGCGCATCGACGGCTTCCTGCAGCATGCGCTTTTCATTGCGCACGATGATGCCAGGAGCGCGCAACTCGATCAGCCGCTTCAGACGGTTGTTGCGGTTGATGACGCGACGATAGAGGTCGTTCAGATCCGACGTGGCGAAGCGTCCACCATCCAGAGGAACCAGCGGACGCAGGTCCGGCGGGATCACCGGGACCACCTTCATGATCATCCATTCCGGACGATTGCCGGATTCCATGAAGTTCTCGACGACCTTGAGCCGCTTCAGATACTTCTTCTGCTTCAGCTCGGAGGTGGTCGAAGCCAGTTCCGAACGCAGGTCGCCGGCGATCTTCTCCAGGTCCATGCCGGCTAGGAGGTCATGAATGGCCTCGGCGCCGATCATGGCGGTGAACGAGTCCTCGCCATACTCGTCGACGGCGATCATGTACTCTTCCTCGCTGAGCAGCTGGTGCTCCTTCAGCGCGGTGAGGCCGGGTTCGGTGACGATGTAGTTCTCGAAGTAGAGGACGCGCTCGATGTCCTTCAGGGTCATGTCGAGCAGCGTGCCGATGCGCGACGGCAGCGACTTCAGGAACCAGATATGGGCGACGGGTGCCGCCAGCTCGATATGGCCCATGCGCTCGCGGCGAACGCGCGACAGCGTGACTTCGACGCCGCACTTCTCGCAGATAACGCCCTTGTACTTCATGCGCTTGTACTTGCCGCACAGGCACTCATAGTCCTTGATCGGGCCAAAAATGCGCGCGCAGAACAGACCGTCACGCTCCGGCTTGAAGGTGCGGTAGTTGATGGTCTCCGGCTTCTTGATCTCGCCGAAAGACCAGGACAGAATCTTCTCAGGGCTGGCAAGCGATATCCGGATGGAATCGAACACCTGCGCAGGCGCCTGCGGATTGAAGAGATTCATGACCTCTTGGTTCATGCCGTTCTCCTTTTCGGGGTCCTCGAAAACCCCTTGCATCTAGCGCGGGCCAAACGCCCGCCGTCTTGTGTCGGCCACCGGCCGAAGAATTTGGTGCGCTCGGTCGCGATTTCCGCGACCGAGCGTCTTGTTTACTCGGCCGCGCCCTACTCAGCTGCGTCTGGCAGCCGGATCGGGTTGTCGTCGAGCTTGGTGTTCTCCAGCTCGACATTGAGGCCGAGAGACCGCATTTCCTTGACGAGAACGTTGAAGCTCTCGGGAATGCCGGCCTCGAAAGTGTCGTCGCCTCTGACGATCGCCTCGTAGACCTTGGTGCGGCCGGCTACGTCGTCCGACTTCACCGTCAGCATTTCCTGTAGCGTGTAGGCGGCGCCGTATGCTTCGAGCGCCCAGACTTCCATCTCGCCGAAGCGCTGGCCACCGAACTGCGCCTTGCCGCCCAGCGGCTGCTGGGTGACGAGCGAGTACGGACCGATCGAACGCGCGTGGATCTTGTCGTCCACGAGATGGTGAAGCTTGAGCATGTAGATGTAGCCCATCGTCACCTTGCGATCGAACGGCTCGCCCGTGCGTCCGTCATAGAGCTGCGACTGACCGCTGGTGTGCAGGCCCGCCTGCTCCAGCATGATGTTGATGTCAGCCTCGTGCGCGCCGTCGAACACCGGGGTCGCGATCGAGACGCCGCGGCGCATCTGCTCGCTGAGGCGAACAATGCTCTCGTCGTCATACTCGCGAACCGGCTCGTTGCGGTCGTTGGCCGGGATGAAGCTTTCGAGCGTCTTGCGCAGCGGCTTGATGTCGCCCGCCACCTTATACGCGTCGATCAGCTCGCCGATCTTCTTGCCCATGCCCGCGCATGCCCAGCCCAGATGCGTTTCCAGGATCTGGCCGACATTCATGCGGCTCGGCACACCCAGCGGGTTGAGCACAATATCGGCATGCGTGCCGTCCTCGAGGAAAGGCATGTCCTCGACCGGAACGATCCGCGACACGACACCCTTGTTGCCGTGACGGCCGGCCATCTTGTCGCCGGGCTGCATCTTGCGCTTCACGGCCACGAAGACCTTGACCATCTTCATGACGCCCGGAGGCATTTCGTCGCCGCGCTGGACCTTCTCGACCTTGTCCATGAAACGCTGTTCGAGCGCCTTCTTGGAGTCGTCGTACTGGCCACGCAGGGCTTCGAGTTCGCTCTGGAGCTTTTCGTTCTCCACGGCAAACTGCCACCACTGCGAACGCGGATACTCGTCGAGCGTATCCTTGGACAGCGTCGAGCCCTTCTTGAAGCCCTTCGGTCCAGCGATCGCTTCCTTGCCTACGAGCACGTCGGAAAGACGCGCGTAGACGTTGCGGTCCAGAATGGCCTGCTCGTCGTCGCGGTCCTTGGCGAGGCGTTCGATCTCCTCGCGCTCGATCGCCATGGCGCGCTCGTCCTTCTCCACACCGTGGCGATTGAAGACGCGCACCTCGACGACGGTACCGAAAGTGCCCGGAGGCATGCGCATCGAGGTGTCGCGCACGTCCGATGCCTTTTCGCCGAAGATGGCGCGCAGAAGCTTTTCTTCCGGCGTCATCGGGCTTTCGCCCTTCGGCGTGATCTTGCCGACCAGGATGTCGCCCGGCTGAACTTCCGCACCGATATAGACGATGCCGGCTTCGTCGAGGTTCTTCAGCGCTTCTTCCGAGACGTTCGGGATATCGCGCGTGATTTCTTCCGGCCCGAGCTTGGTATCGCGCGCCATGACCTCGAACTCCTCGATATGGATCGAGGTGAAGACGTCATCAGCGACGATGCGTTCGGACAGGAGGATCGAGTCCTCGTAGTTGTAGCCGTTCCACGGCATGAACGCGACCAGCACGTTGCGGCCGAGCGCCAGATCACCGAGCTCGGTCGACGGACCGTCGGCGATGATGTCGCCCTTGTTGACCCGGTCGCCCATACGAACCAGTGGACGCTGGTTGATGCAGGTGTTCTGGTTCGAACGCTGGAACTTCATCAGCCGGTAGATATCGACGCCGGACTTGCCCGGATCGAGATCTTCGGTGGCGCGGATAACGATACGCGTCGCGTCCACCTGGTCGACGATGCCGCCGCGGCGGGCGCCGATGGCGGCGCCCGAGTCACGAGCGACGATCGGCTCCATGC
>NZ_RZQG01000300.1:0-6436 GCF_003998635.1 Mesorhizobium sp. M7D.F.Ca.US.004.03.1.1 | reverse complement strand
GCTGCGCGACGCTTTCAATCCGGACATGCAGGGCTCGGTTCGCGGCCTGATGGCCGAGATCATGGGCCTTAAGTCAGGCTATTGCGGCGGCCGTGGCGGCTCGATGCATATGCGTGACGATACTTCGGGGATACCTGGCACCAGCGCCATCATCGGCGGCAACCTGCCGCACGCGGCCGGCTACGCGCTCGCCGACAAGCTGCTTGGCACCGGCACAATCTCGGTCGCCTTCTTCGGCGACGGCACGATGATGGCGGGACCGGCCTACGAGGCGATGAACATCGCCGCGCTCTACCGGTTGCCGGTGATCTTTTTCGCCGAAAACAATCTCTATGCCGTCTCCACGCACATCAACGAACAGACGCGCGAGACGCGGCTGGCCTCGCGCGGACCCATGCTCGGCTTTCGCGGCATCGAATGTGATGGCATGGATGTGGTGGCCGTCCACCATGCCATGCGCGAGGCGCGCCGGACGATCGAGGAAGACGGAGGCCCGGTGCTGATCGAGGCGCTCTGCTACCGGTTTTTACATCAGAGCGGCGCCCGCCCAGGCAGCGAATTCGGCTACCGCACACGCGCCGAAGAGGATGCCTGGAAAGCGCGCGACCCACTTGCCACGATGGCCGCTCGCCTGAAGACGATGGGCATTCTGAACGCTTCCGATCTCGGCACACTCGACCAGCGCGTCATGGAGGTGGTCAACAGTGCTGCCGATTCGCTGACCGAAATGAGCGGCAACGCGCTGCGCATTCCCGACCATCTGTGGCCGAACCCAAGCGACGTCGACAACCAGATACGCGGCGACTTGTCGGAACTGAAGGGCGAGCGCTTCCTTGAGATCGAGGATGTGCCGCCGGCCGAGACCAAGCCGGTCAAATTCATGGTTGCCGCGTCCGAAGTCATCGCTCGCGCCATGGAGCAGGACCCGCGCATCATCATCATGGGCGAGGATGTGCACCGGCTGCGCGGCGGCGTCTCGGGTGCCACAAAAGGTGCGCTGGAACGCTGGCCGGAGCGCGTGCTGGCGATGCCGATCGCCGAGAACGGTTTTGTCGGCGTGGCGCTGGGGGCAGCGCTTTGCGGCCTGCGGCCGATCGTCGAGATCATGTTCGGCGACTTCTGCCTGGTGGCCGCCGACCAGCTGTTCAACGCGGTCAGCAAGGTACGCCACATGTTCGGTGGCGGTTTTCCGGTGCCGATCGTGGTCAGGGTGCGCGTTTCGCCGCACACCGGCTACGGCTCGCAGCATTCGGGCGATCCGTCCGGCCTGTTCGCCCTGTTTCCCGGCTGGCGCATCGTCGCTCCGACGACGCCCTTCGACTATATCGGCCTGATGAATTCAGCGCTGAAATGCGACGATCCGGTCGTCGTGATCGAGCATGTCGAACTGTTCCCGAGCGAAGGGCCTGTGCCTGCGGACGACCGCGACTATTGCGTGCGGCTCGGCAAGGCGAAGATCGTCAGGCCGGGCAGCGCCTGCACACTGCTCACCAGTGCCAGCATGGTTGCCGTCGCCAGCCAGGTTGTCGAGGAGACCGGCGTCGATGCCGAGATCATCGACTTGCGCAGCCTCGACCCAACCGGGCTTGACTGGGCGCTGGTGGAAGCCTCGATCCGCAAGACCAACCGGGTGGCCGTCGTCGAACAGGTGCAGCGTGGGCTGTCGCTTGGCGGACGACTGACCCAAGAGATTCAGGATCGCGTGTTCGACTATCTCGATCACGAGATCCTGCATGTGACGGGAAGCCTCTCGGCTCCCGTCGTATCGGCCCCGCTCAACCGCGCCGCACTGGGCGGCGCTGAAAAGCTCAAGGCCGCGCTTCAATCCCTCACTGCCGTGGGTGGATAGGGCGAACGCATTGCCACAAAGATCCGACAAGAAAATGGGAGAACTGACATGACCATCCTACCAAGAAACAAGACCAGGGCCCTACCAAGAAACAAGACCAGGGCGACGATGCTGGCAGCGGTGCTGCTGGCCACCAGCGCCTTCTGGGCACCGGCCACCTTCGCGCAGGACAGCAAGCCGCTGGTCATCGCGCGCAACATCGACCTCAATTCGCTCGATCCGCACCGCGCCTTCTGCGACACCTGCCAGATCTACAATTCCAGCGTCTATGAATCGCTGCTGACGCTGGACAAGGACAACAAGCTGATCCCGCTGCTCGCCTCGAAGTGGGAAGGCAATGCCGACCAGAGCAGCTTCACCTTCACGCTCGACCCGGCCGCCAAATTCTCGGACGGTTCGCCGGTCGAAGCCAAGGATGTCAAATGGTCCTGGGAGCGGCTGAAGAACCTCAAGGGCAGCGCCTCGTTCCTGATGGACAATGTCGCCTCGATCGAGACCCCGGACGCGCATACGGTCGTCGTCAAGATGGTCGCGCCGAGCTCCGAATTCCTCAACATCGCGGCGGCACCCTACGCAGCGATCGTCAACAGCAAGGTCGCTTCCGAAGCCGGCGCCAAGGCCGATGCGGACGCCTCGACGACGGACAATGCCGAGGCCTGGTTCCTGGCGCATTCGGCCGGCAGCGCGCCGTTCGTGCTGAAATCCTACGAGCCCAATTCGGAACTGCGACTGGCACGCAACGACAAGTACTGGCGCACGGCACCGGCGCTAAGCGAAGTCGTCATCCGCCAGACCAAGGACGCGGTGGCGCAGGCGCAGATGCTGCAGAGCGGCACCGCCGACATCGCCATGCAGATCGACCCGGACACGGCCAAGACGATGACCGGCAGCGACGTCAAGATCGAGACCGTGCCGTCCTACAACTTCATCTATGTGGCGCTGTCGCCCGGCGCCAAGGCCAACAAGGTTCCGCTGACGCCCGAGGTGCGCGAGGCCATCTCGCTCGGCCTCGACCGTCCTGGTATCCTTGACTTCACCATCGGCTCCGAGGGCCAGCTGATCAGCGCGCCGATCCCGCTCGGCTTCCCCGGCGGTTCGGGCTTCGAGGCACAGCCCTATGACGTCGCCAAGGCAAAGGAACTTCTGGCCAAGGCCGGCCATGCCGACGGCTTCGAGATGGAAGCGGCGTTCCCCGGCATGAATGTCTACGGCGTTGATCTCTCGCTGTTGATGCAGAAGGTCCAGCAGGATCTGGCCAAGATCAACATCAAGCTCGACCTGCAGCCGATCCCCTTCGCCAACTGGCGCGAACGCGTCAATGGCGACGGCATCCCGATGACGGCGGTGTTCTACGCGCCGGACTATTACGGCACCTCGCAATACATCGACTATTTCGCCATGACCAAGGGCAGCCCGTGGTCGCGGCGCGCCGGCGCGGAGCGCGACCCGTCGGTGATCAACCCGAAGGAAGTGGACCTCTACAAGGCGGCCTTGGCAGCGAGCGGCGACGAGGCGGCCAAGCTCTGGCACCAGATCGGCGAAGAGATGATCAAGGACAGGATCATCCTGCCGCTGGTCAGCCCTAACCTGATCCTGGCCTACAAGTCGGACGTCAAGGGCGTACGCTACAGCGCCTGCTGCAACCTGCCGCTGGCGGAACTCAGCCACTGAGCGAAAGAAGCGGGAGGCGGCCAGCCGCCTCCCGCTACTCATCCTGGAAGACCGGCAAATCCTGTTCTTCCAGCATCAAAATCAATATATGATATATCAAAGTGCGGAGACCTCGCTATGCCTTCCCTGATCAACTCCAAGGACAAGTTGCTGCGCGAGCGTGCGGCCTCGGTCATTCCGGGCGGCATGTGGGGACACATGGCAACGCGCTATCTCGGCCCCGCCTATCCGCAGTTCTTCGAGCGCGCCGACGGCTGCCGGGTCTGGGACGTCGATGGGCGCGAGTACATCGACCTGATGTGCAGCTGGGGTCCCAACATCCTCGGCCACCATCATCAGGCCGTCGAGGCAGCAGCCGAGCGGCAACGTCGCCTGGGCGATGCGATGAACGGCCCGGGCGAGGTGCTGGTCGAACTGGCGGAATTGCTGGTCAAGACCGTCGCCCATGCCGACTGGGCGATGCTGCAGAAGAACGGCACCGACGCCACCACCGCCTGCGTGACGATCGCGCGCGCCGGCACCGGCCGACGCAAGGTGCTGGTCGCGCGTGGCTCCTATCACGGCGCTGTGCCGTGGTGCACGCCTTCGCTGGCCGGCGTCACTGCCGAGGACCGCGCCCATCTGATCCATTTCGACTACAACGACATTGCCAGCCTTGAGGCAGCCGTCGAGCAGGCCGGGGATGATCTTGCAGCGGTCGTGGTGACCGCCTTCCGGCACGACATCGCCCGCGACCAGGAACTGCCGACCGCCGGCTTCGCCAGACGGGCGCGCGAACTCACCACCGCCGCCGATGCGGCGCTGATCGTCGATGATGTCAGGGCCGGCTTCCGCATCGACCTCGCCGGCAGTTGGGAGCCGCTCGGGGTGCGGCCGGACCTGTCCGCCTTCTCGAAGGCGATCGCCAATGGCTATCCGCTTGCCGCGATCACCGGTACCGACCGGTTTCGCGAAGCCGCGACCAAGGTCTATGTGACGGGCTCGTTCTGGTATGGCGCCGTCGCCATGGCCGCCGCGATCGCCACCATCAACACGCTGCGCGACACCGATGCCATTGCCCGCATGACGCAGGCCGGCGACAGGTTGCGCTCAGGCCTCGACGCGGCAGCGAAGAAGCATGGCCTGTCACTGCGCCAGACCGGCCCGGTGTCGATGCCGATGGTGCTGTTCGACGACGATGCCGAATTCAAGCTGGCCAACGCCTTCTGCTCTGCGGCGTTGCGCGAAGGCGCCTATTTCCATCCCCGGCACAACATGTTCCTGAGCGCCGCGCACACCGCAAAAGATATCGATCTTGCCCTGCAGGCCGCCGATGCCGGCATGGCCGCCGCGGCACAGGTGGCGTGACCGGCACCCATGCGGTGGGAAACAACAAACCGTTCAGCCGGCGGCCGACACCAAGCGGCCGTTCTGAGCCGCGCGACGCAGTTCCTCGGGCGTGACCGCGCCGTCGTTCAATCGTTCGAGAACCTTGACCAGCAGGCGGCCGCCTTCGATCATGTCCTGCTGAATGCCTTTGCGCACGCCGTTCTCGTCACGCGCGCGCAGCGCGTCGAGGATGTCGAGATGCCGGTGGCGGCCATCATAGGTCGGCCTGGCGTGCGGGTATTGATAGTTCACCAGCGGTCCGTTGCGCAGCCAGATGCCCTCGATGATGGCCAGCAGTTCCGGCATTTGCGCCGCCTGATAGATCGAGTGATGGAATTCCCAATTGTCGCGGACGGCTTCGAACCAGCGGCCGTTGTCCTCGTCGGCGATCAGCCTGTCATGCACCGCCGCAAGGCGGTCGATCTCGCGCGGCTCGATGCGCGTCGTTGCCGCGGCACCGGCCATGCCTTCGAGATGCAGCCTGATGCTGCGCAGTTCCAGATACTGGGTCAGCGACAGTTGGGCGACGGTGATCGAGCGGCCGGCTTCCATCTCCAGGCCTTTTTCGCGCACCAGCTGCATCGGCGCCTCGCGCACCGGCGTCTCAGACACCTGAAGGCTGGCGGCGAGATCGCGGATCTTGAAGCGATGGCCCGGCCAGAAACGGCCTTCCATCATGGCGCGGCGAAGCTCCTCGTAGACACGCGTCGTCAGATTGTCGCGCGCGATCGGCGCGATAGAAGCAGTCATATCCGCTCTCCGTTCTTGCAGTCGCGCAGGCGTCGCGTCGGCTGTGTATATGATACCACGAATGGCCTGACCACCGACATGAGACAAGCAGCCATGAGACCGGCCGACATGAAACGGCCAGACATGGGACGGGCCGCATGACCGCGATGCCTTCCCTGCTGTTCGGCGCCATCGCCGACGATCTGACCGGCGGCACCGAACTGGCGTCGATGCTGGTGGCGCGCGGCATTCCCACGGGATGCACGGTCGGGCTGGACGCGCCGATCCCGTCAGGCAATCTTGCCCATGTGATCCTGCTAAAGACCCGCGTCATCGCGGCCAGCGACGCGGTGCACCAGGTGCGGGAGGCCGCGGACCGGCTGGTGGAAGCGGGCGCGCGGCAGATCTTCTTCAAATACTGCGCCACGTTCGATTCGACGCCCACAGGCAATATCGGCCCTTGCGCCGAGGCGCTGCTCGAGCGGCTTGGCGGCGGCGTCACGCTGTTCACCCCGGCGCTGTGTGAGACCGGCCGCACCGTCTATCAGGGGCACATGTTCGGCGGCGCCCAGTTGCTGGGTGAATCGCCCAAGCGGTTCGATCCGCTGACGCCGATGACCGATTCCAATCTGGTTCGCGTGCTGCAGGCGCAGAGCAAGGGCAAGGTCGGGCTGGTGCCCTATCTCGTCGTCGATGCCGGCGCCGGGGCCATTCGCAGCGCTATCCAAGAGCAAAGCGCGCGCGGCGAGACGCTGCTGGTCACCGACACGATCCGCGAGCGTGACCTGGCGGCGATCGCGGAAGCGACCTTCGATCTGC
>NZ_RZQG01000002.1:0-39986 GCF_003998635.1 Mesorhizobium sp. M7D.F.Ca.US.004.03.1.1 | reverse complement strand
ACCGGCACCGGCCACACGGTCGACCGCACGCAACGCACCTTCCTCTGCCGCTGCGGCCATTCCGCCAACAAGCCGTTTTGCGATGGGACGCATAAAAAAATAGGCTTCGTGGCATGAAAGGAGGTCCGCCAGCGTTAGTGTAGGATGAGAGTTCGCGCTCAGGAGGAAATCATCATGCGCACCATGCTTGTTCTTGCTCTGCTTGCCTTTGCCATGCCCGCCTACGCCGCCAATCATGCGGTTCAGATCAAGGGCATGAAATTCACCCCGTCCAAAATCTCGGTCGCCGTCGGCGACACCATCACTTTCACCAATGCCGACCCGATGACGCACACCGCCACCGCGCTTGACGGCTCCTTCGACACCGGTCATCTCGCCACCGGCAAGAGCGCCAAGGTCAAGATATCAGCTGCCGGCGCGCACCCATTCCATTGTGCGATCCACAGCTCGATGAAGGGCACCGTCACCGCGAAATAGCGGCGTCCTCGCCAGACTTGTCATCCGCCATGGCGATAAGACTTCCAGCATCGGTGGAAGCTGGTTACTAGCGTTGCGGCAAAGCTGCCAATCTCCCTCCTCGTGGGGGAGATTGGCTCTCTTCCCTTGGCCCAGCGCTCGCAGCTTTATCGCCCGCTCGGTATCGGCTAAGGGCATGGACAGATAATTTCGCCAGCCGGACCGCCATCAGCAATGACCGCCAAGACCAAGCCAAAGCCGCTGTTCCTCGGGATCGACACCGGCGGCACCTACACCGATGCCGTGCTGTGGTCAGAGACGGAAGGCCCGCAGCAGGGGCCGAACAAGGGCAAGGTGCTGGCCAAGGCCAAGGCGCTGACCACCAGGCATGATCTCGCCGTCGGCATTTCCGGCGCCGTCGACGCGGTGCTGCAGAAGGCTGGCACCGATCCCGCTGATATCAAGCTGGTCTCGATGTCAACGACGCTTGCCACCAACGCGCTGGTCGAGGGCCAGGGCGGTCGCGTCGCGCTGGTGATGATCGGCTTTTCCGAGGGCGACCTCGCCCGCGACGGGCTGAAGGCCGCGCTGGGCACCGATCCGGTGGTTTTTTGTCCGGGCGGCCACGACGTCCATGGCAATGCCGCCAAGCTCGATCTGTCCGGACTGGAAGCGGTGCTGCCGGAACTCGGCGCGTCGGTATCCGGCTTTGCCGTCTGCGCCTATTTCGCCACCCGCAATCCGGCGCATGAGATCGCCGCCCGCGAGCTGATCCGCGACAAGACCGGCCTGCCGGTCACATCAAGCCACGAGCTGTCGGCCAAGCTCGGCGGTCCGCGCCGGGCGCTGACGACGCTGCTCAACGCCAGGCTGATCTCGATGATCGACCGGCTCGTGGCGGCGACCGAAGGCTTTCTCGAGGCGCGCAACATTGCAGCACCCCTGATGGTGGTGCGCGGTGATGGCGCGCTGGTTTCGGCGGCCTTTGCCCGCCAGCGGCCGATCGAGACCATCCTGTCCGGCCCGGCCGCCAGCCTGGTCGGCGCCCGCCACATGACCGGGCTCGACAATGCTGTGGTCTCCGACATTGGCGGCACCACGACGGATGTTGCCGTGCTCGACAGCGGCCGTCCCAGGCTCGATCCGGAAGGCGCCACCGTCGGCGGCTTCCGCACCATGGTCGAGGCGGTCGCCATGCGCACCTTCGGCCTCGGGGGCGATTCCGAAGTGACGCTGGAGGATGGCGCGCTCAACCCGAAGATCCTGCTCGGGCCGCGCCGCCTGGTGCCGCTGGCGCTGGCCGGCATGGCCCATGGCAGCGCCGTCACATCGGAACTCGAACGGCAACTGCGGGCACCCAATCCCGGCCGCATGGATGGCCGCTTCGCGGTGCGCACCGGCGTGCCGGATCGGCTCGCCGCCGGCCTGACCGGCGCCGAAGCCAAGCTCTACGAGCTGATTGGTGCCGTGCCGCTCGCCATCGACAGGCTTTTGACCTCGAACGCGCAGAACGCGACGCTGAACCGGCTGGTGTCGCGCGGGCTGGTGCATGTCGCCGGCTTCACCCCGTCGGACGCCGCCCATGTGCTGGGCAAGCAGGCGAACTGGGATCCCGTTGCCGCGCGCCTCGGCGCCGAACTGTTCGCCCGCAAGCGCGACGGCCGTGGCCAATTCATCGCCGCTTCCCCCGAAGCGATCTCGGAGCGGGTGCTGGTGACGCTGACGCGCTGGTCGGCCGAATATATCCTCGAAACCGCCTTCGCCGAGGACGGCCTCGATGGTGCGTCGACCGTGGCGCATGCGCTGGTGCAGCGCGCGGTCGACGCGCATCCCGGCATTGCGCGGCTGACCGTGGCGCTCGACCGCCCGGTTATCGGCCTCGGCGCCTCGGCGCCGCTGCATTATGCCGGCCTGTCGCCGCTGATCGGCAATGACTGCGTGGTGCCGGAAGATACCGATGTCGCCAACGCACTCGGCGCCGTCGTTGGGCAGGTGCGGGTGTCCGCCGAGGCGCGGGTTAGCCAGCCCAAGGAAGGGCTGTTTCGTCTTGCCTCGGGTGAAACCGTGCGCGATTTCCTCGACGAGGCGGCGGCGATCGCAGCGGCCGAGGCCGATGTCCGCGCCATCGTCGCCCAGCGCGCCAGGGAGGCCGGCACCGACAGCGCCGAGATCGACGTCGCGACCGAATTCCGCGTCTCGACCGTCGAAGCCCAGCGCATGTTCATCGAGGCGCATGTGGTGGCGGTGGCCTCGGGAAGGCCGCGGATTGCGGTTTGAGCGCGTAATCTCCCCCTCGAGGGGGAGATGTCGCCGAAGGCGACAGAGGGGGTCGGTTCGACGGGACGCGACCTCCTGCTTTGAACAGAAGAGGCTAGCGCCTTACGTCCGGCGACCCCCTCTGGCCTGCCGGCCATCTCCCCCTCAAGGGGGGAGATCGGCAGCGTCGCCGCTCGCCAAAAACACCCACCTTCACCCTAAGCTGAATTGACCCGCCAGACCTGACATGCCAAAGGCCCGCAAAGCCTTTCATCTGGAGTAGCCTGATGACCGATCGCATCGAGATCGCCGGATTGCGGATTGCCCGCGAGCTGCATGAGTTCGTGGCCAAGGAAGCGCTGCCCGGCACCGGCATCGAAGCGGACGCCTTCTGGAACGGGTTTTCGGCCATCGTCCATGATTTGGCGCCGAAGAACCGGGCACTGCTGGCGAAACGCGACGCCATGCAGGAGAAGCTCGACGGCTGGTATCGCGACCACGGCGCCCCCGTCGATATGGAAGCCTACAAAGGCTTCCTGAAGGAGATCGGCTATATCGTTCCGGAAGGCCCGGCCTTCAGCGTGTCGACCGACAATGTTGACCCGGAAATATCAGTCATTGCAGGCCCGCAGCTGGTCGTGCCGGTCATGAATGCCCGCTATGCGCTCAACGCCGCCAATGCGCGCTGGGGCTCGCTCTACGATGCGCTCTACGGCACCGACGCCATTCCCGAAACCGACGGCGCCGAAAAGGGCAAGAGCTTCAACCCGGCGCGCGGTGCCAAGGTCGTTGCCTGGACGAAGACCTTTCTCGACGAGGCTGCCCCGCTCACCTCGGGCAAATGGGCCGGGGTCAACGGTCTGTCGCTGGCGCAAGGCGGGTTGCGGCTGAGTGCCGGTGCCGGCTCGACCACGCTGGCCAACCCGAAGCAATTCGTCGGCTACCGTGGCGACGCCGCCAATCCCGATGCGGTGCTGCTTGTGCGCAACGGCCTGCACATCGAGATCGTGATCGACCGCGACAACCAGATCGGCCGCACCGATCCGGCGGGCATCGCCGATGTCATCCTGGAATCGGCGCTGACCACCATCCAGGACTGCGAGGATTCGGTCGCCGCGGTGGATGCTGAGGACAAGGTCGTCGTCTACCGCAACTGGCTCGGCCTGATGAAGGGTGACCTGGCGGAAGAAATCACCAAGGGCGGCAAGAGTTTTGTCCGCAAGCTCAATCCCGACCGCTCCTACAGCGCGCCCGCCGGCGGCACGCTGACCGTGCCCGGCCGCTCGCTGATGCTGGTCAGGAATGTCGGCCACCTCATGACCAACCCGGCGATCCTTGACCGCGACGGCAACGAGGTTCCGGAAGGCATTATGGATGCGGCGATGACCGCTCTGATCGCGCTGCATGACGTCGGGCCGAAGGGGCGGCGCATGAACTCCCGCGCTGGCTCGATGTATGTCGTGAAACCCAAGATGCATGGGCCTGAGGAAGTCGCCTTCGCCGTCGAGATATTCGACCGTGTCGAGGCCCTGCTCGGCATGGCCAAGAATACCATCAAGATGGGCATCATGGACGAGGAGCGGCGCACCACCGTCAACCTCAAGGAAGCGATCCGCGCCGCCAGGGAACGCGTGGTTTTCATCAACACTGGGTTTCTCGACCGCACTGGCGACGAGATCCACACCTCGATGGAAGCCGGCCCGATGATCCGCAAGGGCGACATGAAGCAGGCCGCCTGGATTTCCGCCTACGAGGCGTGGAATGTCGACACCGGGCTGGAATGCGGGCTGGCGGGCCATGCCCAGATCGGCAAGGGCATGTGGGCGATGCCGGATCTGATGGCGGCGATGCTGGAACAGAAGATCGCCCATCCCAAGGCCGGCGCCAACACCGCCTGGGTGCCGTCGCCGACGGCGGCGACGCTGCACGCCACCCACTATCACAAGGTCGATGTCCATGTCGTGCAGGCCGCGCTGAAGAGCCGGCCCAAGGCGAAACTCGACGACATCCTGTCGGTGCCGGTCGCGGTCAGGCCGAACTGGACTCCCGACGAGATCCAGCGCGAACTCGACAACAACGCGCAAGGCATCTTGGGCTATGTCGTGCGCTGGATCGACCAGGGCGTCGGTTGCTCAAAGGTGCCTGACATCAACGACGTCGGCCTGATGGAAGACCGCGCCACGCTGCGCATCTCCTCGCAGCACATCGCCAACTGGCTGCACCACGACGTCTGCTCGCGCATCCAGGTGATGGATTCCCTGCGGCGCATGGCGGCCATCGTCGACCTGCAGAATGTTGGCGACCCGCTCTACCAGCCGATGGCGGCCGACTTCGACAACTCGATCGCCTTCCTCGCCGCCTGCGACCTGGTCTTCAAGGGCCGCGTCCAGCCCAACGGCTACACCGAGCCGGTGCTGCACGCGCGCAGGCTGGAACTGAAGGCGAAGCAAAAATAGGCCACGGGTAACCGAAGGTTCCCGTATCACTATAAATCACACTCGCTCGCAAAACTGTTCTGTCGCCGCGAAGTGAGGTAAGTCCTCGCAGCAGGAGGACGATTCTATGGCTATTGCGACAACTAATATTGTAAATTTGGACGCACTCATCCGCCGGGAGGATTTAGCCGCTCCGGGGGAGGTAGGCGAAGACATAAGTTCTTTGTCTATCGCGGGTCTGGAGCCAAAAGGCTTTCTGTATCCCGCACTGCGGAAACCGGATTTTCAAAGAGAGACTGCGAATTGGAGTCCAGAACAGGTCGCCGATCTTATTGGGACGTTTGCTCGTAAAGATTTGATACCCGCTGTTATCCTTTGGCGGGCAGGCCAGAATGTTTTCGTCATAGATGGCGCGCACCGCCTGAGCGCCCTTATTGCATGGGTTCATAACGACTACGGCGATGGGGAGGTGTCCAGGCATTTTTTCCAGAATGCAATTCCGGATGACCAGCAGGTAGCAGCAAAAAGAACGAGAGACTTGGCGGCGCTATCAATTGGCTCATATGCCGATCACAAAATGGCTATCGAGTACCCGCAGAACTCCCGCCCGGATGTTGCTGAGAGGGCGGCTAGAATCGGATGGCAAGAAATCCCAGCCCAATGGATCAGAAACGCCGACCATGACAAAGCGGAGAAAGCCTTTTTCCGAATCAATCAGGGAGGCACGAAGATAGATGCGACGGAGCGCCGTATCCTCGCCGCCAGGCGTTCCTCAACAGCCCTAGCGGCTCGGGCGATCTTGAGGGCTGGCACGGGCCACAATTATTGGAAGAAATTTGCTGAAGAGTCCCAAAGGGCAATAGAGGATCTTGGCCGCGAAATATCAGCTTTGCTCTTCGAGCCTACGATATCTCTTCCAATCAAAACGCTCGACTTGCCTGTTGCAGGACAGGGTTACGGCCCACAAGCGTTGCCGCTTGTTTTTGATCTGGTGAATTTGGCCAATCGAGTTCAAGTCAAAGACTCTAGCTATAAGGGGACGACCAGGGAGGAATCTCTAGACGTCGACCAAGATGGGGCAAAGACTGTAGATTATCTTGTGAAGGTAAGGGCCGCAATCTGGCGACTTTGCTCGACCAATCCCTCGTCCCTTGGCTTACATCCTGCGCTATATTTCTATGGCAGAAGTGGAACATTCTCTGCATCCTCACTTCTGACATTCCTGTCGCTATTTCGCGACTGGGACACCGGTGATTTTATTGCCTTCACAAAGGTTAGAGCAAAATTTGAAGAATTTCTGATGGTAAACCGCGGCATGAGTGAAGCGGTCAGAAAATTGGGAAGTGGCGTTCGCAGCAGACCTCGTGCGATTGCTTTCTACAAAGCGATTGTCGAGCATTTGAGCAAGGGACTGTCAGCGTCAGAGGTCGCAAAAATACTTAGAGACATGCCAGAATTCGAATTTCTAATTACTAGTCCTGACGAGCTCGACCTTGAGGGCGGATCGTTCTCACGAGACGTAAAGGGCGCGGCATTCATTCGGGATGCGTTGCCATCTGCGCCGAAATGTCCAACTTGTGGAGGTCTCATGCACAGAAATGGCATGCAAGTGGGCCACAGGCGCCCTAAACGGGATGGCGGATCGGGGAATCTTTCAAATGCTATAATGCAGCATCCATTCTGCAATAGTACCGTTGAAAACTAGCGCCCAAACCACCAATACCAGGTGGCGACGGAACCTCGTATTGCAGCAGCCTCAAATTCAGCCTAAGCGTGCCGCGCGGTTCGACAGGGTCCTCGGCCCGCGCTGTCACCGGGTCGACCATCGATGCCGTGAATGGTCTTCGACCTGGCTTCCGCGCGGAGATAGGGCGTTTAGGAAGCTGTATGGTTCAGGAGCCGAATGGTGGGATCGCGACGGTATTCGGAATTGGCGCGGTCCACGCCTTCCACCGTAATCGCGATCGTCCCGTTTTCCACTCTTGCTATCCAGCCTTTCGCTTTCAGATACCAGAGATGAAACTCGAGATGTTCTCGCGGACAGCCTGACAATCGTTCGAGCTCTACATCTCCGATCCCAGGATCGGTGACGTCGTGGCGGCGCTTTGCGTAAAGCAGCGACAGCAGTTTGGCCTGGATCACAGCATCCCGCTCGATGCCTTTGGTGTTGCTGGCTTCCTCGGTCAACTCGCGGCGAAGGCCGGCATGGTCTCTGTACGCGATGTCGTATTGAGCGCGCTTGACTGGATCCTTGAGCGTATTGTGGGCTTCCACGATTTCGCTGAAGCGGGCTTCATCGCCAGTCTGTTGATTGTCTGGATGATAGCGCATCGCAAAATAGCGAAATATGCGCTCCAGCGTTTCCGAGTTGGCATTCGGGCTAACTTCCAAAACTTCGTAGTAGTCAATGAACATAGCGGTACACCCTCAACCGCAATCATATTCGCATTGTCTAAATAAAGAACATCCAAAGCAGAAGCCCAGACTTAAGTCCGGCGTCGATAACGGCCACGCTTCTGGAAGAGGAAGAAAATGGCCGGCGCCCGTTCGGTGGGGGCCGTTGGGTGGTGAGGACGCCGGCCAAGCGGACAATCAGGTCCGCCGCACTGCAGAGATGGTCGATTCGCTGGGTGGCGGTTATGGCGTGATCGCGGAAGGCAACGTGGCAGGGTCAGCTTGTCGCGAGATCGCGTACTGCCAGATTTCGCCGGCAGGACCAAAACCCACAACCGCAAGCACGGCCATCAGCAGGCAGGTGACTTACGCCGCCTGCGCCACCCGCTCCGAACTCATCCGATAAGAAATCGCTTCGGCCAGATGGATGCGGCCGACGGTTTCGCTGGCGTCAAGATCGGCCAGTGTTCTCGCGACCTTCAACACGCGGTGGTAGGCCCGCGCCGAAAAGGCGAGCTTCTCGCTGGCGTCCTTGAGCAGCGACAGGCCGGCGGCGTCAGGCATGGCGATCTCCTCGATGACCGACGGCGCGCAATGCGCGTTGGTGGTGGCTCGGGTAGCGCCGAGCCGTTCGAAGCGTTCGCGCTGGATGGTGCGGGCACGCGCCACGCGCAGCGCCACATCGGCACTTTTCTCCGCCCGGTCCGGTCGGATCAGGTCGCTGGCCGAGACCGCCGGCACTTCGATCCTGAGATCGATGCGGTCGAGCAGCGGGCCTGAGATGCGCGCCTGGTAGTCGGTGCGGCAGCGGTCGCCGCGCAGGCAGCGATAGCCCGGCTCGCCGGCCATGCCGCATCGGCACGGGTTCATCGCCGCAACCAGCTGGATGCGCGCCGGGTAGGTGACGCGATGGTTGGCCCGCGCGATCATGCAGTCGCCGGTCTCCAGCGGCTGGCGCAGCGCATCGAGCGTCTGCGGCGTGAACTCGGGAAATTCGTCGAGGAACAGCACGCCGTGATGGGCGAGCGACACTTCGCCCGGCCGCGCGCGGATGCCACCGCCAACCATGGCCGCCATCGAGGCCGAATGGTGCGGCGCGCGGAACGGCCGCCGGTCGGTCAGCTTGCCTTCGCCGAGTTCGCCGGCCACCGAGGCGATCATCGACACTTCGAGCAGTTCCTTCGGCGCCAGCGGCGGAAGGATCGAAGGCAGCCGCTGCGCCAGCATCGATTTTCCCGATCCCGGTGGCCCGATCATCAGCATGCTATGGACGATAGACCCCCAGTTGGAGTAAGGCGTACACCCATGAAGAAGATCGACAGCACACGACGCCGAGCCTACTCATACGTGCGATTTTCTACACCGGAACAGGCCGCCGGCGACAGCTTACGTCGGCAGACTGACAAGGCCGCAAAATACGCTGCAAAACACAACCTCATTCTCGACGATAAGACGACGTTCCGTGACCTCGGCTTGTCAGCCTTTGGAGGTGCAAACGTTGCCGTAGGCGCTCTTGGTGACTTCCTCTCCCTGGTTCGGTCGGGTGACATCAAGCCCGGCAGCTGCCTTCTGGTGGAGAACTTCGACCGCATTTCCCGAGACAATATTTTGGACGCTCAGGCGGTCTTTACAGGCCTTCTTTCTGCTGGGATTACCATCGTCACTCTCAGCAACGAGCGCGCGTACTCTAGGGAGAGCCTCCGCGAGAATCAGTTTGCAATCTTCGAGATAATCATTGGTTTCATCCGGGCGAATGATGAGAGCGCTCGTAAGCAGGAACTCCTTCGTGCCGCGTGGCATGGCAAGCGGCTGAAGTTGAAGGAACGGGGCACACCCATGACGAGGCTAAGCCCTGGCTGGGTTCGGCTTCGCGAAGATCGGAGTGGGTTTGATTTGATACCCGAACGAGCCGAAGTGGTCCGCCGAGTATTCAACCTGACCTTGGTCGGCGAGGGGCAACACGCGATAGCGCAGATGTTGAACCGCGAAGGCGTCCCGGTGTTCCGTCGGGGCAAGATGTGGCACCGATCCTATATCAAGAAGATGCTGGCGGACCCGTCCGTAATCGGAGTGCATACGCCCCATCGGGTAGAGAGGATCGGCGGCAGAAAGCGGCGTATCCCGACCGAGGCTGTGGAAGGCTATTTCCCGGCGGCGGTAGACCGCGAAACATTCGAGCGGGCAAGCGAGTGATGAGCGCAATGATCTTCGCCGACAAGCGCCTTGAACGCTTCCCCCAGTTCACACGCAAGCTGTTCCGCAGGGGTGACAAGATCGCCGGGGTCGTTGATGCTATCGAGTCGAAGCATCCCCTGATAAAAGATCGCTTCCACTGCGGCATAGGGCACGATGTCCAGTTCATTGAGAGCCAGATCATGGTTGAGCTGTTGCTACTCATGAAGGCCAACAGGATCACTGCACTACCGATCCACGACGCGCTTATGGTGCCTGAGTCCACTGCCGCTACAGCCAAGGACGCCATGCTCTCGGTCTTCCAACAGATGACAGGTGTCGAGGGGATCGTCACCGGGGCGGGGGTCTAACCTCTTGTGCAGCCGACCTTCATCTGCATGTCTCTCGCTCCTACGTCCCTTCGCCCCTTGTCTCGTTAGGTGTCTATCCTGTCCCTGATACCCCTCACTTCCCCTCATGTGGAGCCTCAGTGCATGAGTAGGTGTTCACCCGGCGCTCCCCTAAGGGGGACTCGAGATTGACCGCGAAACTAGTCCGCAAACGCGAACGCAAAGCTGAGGTCAAGGCCAGGGCTACAGAGCCAAGCGCGATGTTCACCCGATGCCGAGTGGTGGGGTGCAGCAGGCCAGCCCGTGCGGGCACCGGGGACGGGCTCGACACGCGGTTCTGCCGGTCTCATGCCGACCACAACGCGCGTCACGGGAGCCCTTACCAAGCCTCGTACCGGGCTCGAGAAATCGTCCCATATAGGGTCGCTGCGCTCGCGTGGCTTGAGGCGAACCGTAGCGACAATTATGTCGCCAATGCAGTCGACCGTGTAGCCACCCTGCTGCAGACCTCAGGGCCTCATGTGGAGGCTTTCCGGTTGCGCGGGCTATCACCGCAGGAGCGCGCCAAGGCCGCTTGGGCGAGGCTGCGAAAGGCAGCTGTCGATCCTCGGCGGATAGTGGCGGCGTGGCTCGCAATCGAAATGGTCATCCGCGGCGATCCGCAGGCAGAACGCAAGGCTGAGTTCAAGCGAGTGCAGGCGGCTAAGCTGATCCACAAAATGGCCTCAGGAACGCACAAGCGCTGGGGTGAGGGTCCCACTTCCACAGACCTTCACGTCTACCCGAGGTCACGAGGACGAGTTCTTAGGCACATAGGCGAGGAGCTCGAGAAGGCCTGTGAGTTGCTGGTCGAGAAGCATCCCCCCGCCACTCTGGTAACTGGCGGGAAGAAACCAGCATGACAGCTCAGAGGCACGCGCCCCCGAGCCAGGAACAAACATCGCACGGTCTGCGCGCTCGCCTCGCAATGAAGCTACTTCGGTTCAATTCATCGGGTCGGTACCCGTTCTAATCCAATGTTCTAGCAGGGCATCGTGAAGCGGCAAAGTGGTACCAAGTCGGACCTGTTCACCATTCCATTTGGCCATGGCCGCCAACACTGATGAACCCTCCTTAGCCGCGTTGATATGTACGCGGAACTCTTTGTCGAGCGTATAGAGGCCGAGCTCAAAAGCCCTGTCGTGAGTGAGGCAAAGGTACAGACCATTACCAATGTGGCCTCGCAGGGACGGGTTATCGCTCCAGCGCGCTATGTGGGAAGCGACCAAGAAGCGATCATCGTCGACCGTACAGCCGGGGAAGCAACACCTCCCTCCGTAAGATGCTCTGATTCCTTTGGCAAACTCCTGTTGTCCCACCCGCCGCCTTGCCTCGGATAATACTGAGGCCGTTTTGACTACGGCGACGCTTTGGCCTGTTGACGGCTGCAGCCGCTCGTCGAACAAAGCCTCAAAGAGATCATCGTCGACCTCACTGAGGTAGGCACCATTGAGGCACTGAAGCCTACCCGCTTGCCTCACGAAGAATACGTTGCGCCTATCAGCGCCCCTCGCTCTGTTCCGCTCGAAGTACACCTCAAGGGGCTCTCGTCTTGTTCTAAATAGCTCGTTGAGATTGATGGGGGCTTCAAACGAAGTAAACTGCCCAAGTTCAGCGCGGTAGAAAGCTGCGGAGAAAGACCATCCCTTTGGCTCGGGCGGGCGATCGAGGGCCGCAGAGCCGTCTGTTGTTGCGATCGAATATCCCACAAACTCCGCATTAGGAGGGACGCCGCGCAGATGGAGGACGACGTCACCCGCCTTGATGTCTCCAACTTTGCTCCAGAAGGGCCAAGAGCTTCCGTTCTCCTTGTGGACCGGCGCCCATACACATTTGGTGAAGCCCCACGAGCCTCCCCCATGGGCGTCGTCACGGGACATCTCAAGGTACATCATTGTTGACCTTCCTGACGATTGGGCTGTGGCGGCACTACGCCTGACCGGTCGGCGCCCAAGGCCTATAAGGGTCTTTCGTCATCAGACTTGCAGCTGCAAGCCTTAGACCTCTTCATGGCGCTTAGACCGCATTGGATTTCAAATACTCGGCGACCTCGATTTCCTTCGTCTTAGAAAATACCCACCCCTGCAACGTTCCATTCCAACGACCGCCAATGTCCTTCAAGCCTTCCTTCAATGGCTTGGTATCACCTTTAACAACGAATGATCGCACCTCACCATCTTTTTCGTAGTCCTCCATGTAGACCTTGCCCTTCTTAGAAATCTTCTTGATGGAAGCAACGCGTTCCTTAAAAACCTCGGGTGATGGCCGAGACAAGGCCGATCCTGTAAGAAGAGTACGAACATTAATGCTTAATTGGTTAAATAGTTGCTCACGAAAATCTTCAAGGCTTGTGTAAGAACCAGTTAGTCCTATCTTCTGCATCCTGATCTCGAAGTCTTTAAGTGATTTATACTGGTCGATGTCGAGCTTGGTGGGATCGATGCGCCGAGATGAGAAGTAAACCATGACTGGCCTGCCATTCTCGATGAACCACTCAATCTCTTCTGCAGTCCCACTCTCGCTTACCCCAGTAGGTGACCCAAGTCGGGTCCAGAAAACACCAATCGCCATGTCGCAAGATGTGACAATCTGGTTGTTAATCACTCGTTGCGGGCGGTCCCCCATCAAGGGAGCGGAGTGTGTCTCCCACTTAACTGGCAACAGGACAACCGCGTTAGCTTCCGCATTAGTATTGTTCCATCGAGAAATTACTTCCGGTATGGCCTGCCGCTCTTCGTCCACGTCGCCCGGACTGGCGATCAGAATTTTGAATACCTTTGCGTCGAATGACATTTTGCCCCCTTAGCTTCGCAATCAGCTGAGGTACGACAATTTATTTAGAACTTCAATTTGGCCGTGCGAAAAACCGAACAATTCGGCCGCGTCATGACGCTATCAAGTCAAGCGTAGTGTCGTGTCGTGCTATCGACTTTACTATGAGAATAAATCCACGACGTCATCGGCTCGGTGGGCCTTCGCCGTGCGCTCTCTTGGGTCATTTGGTGATGCCAGAACGCACAGCGGACGCTGGGCAGGGAACTGATGAACCCTAAACAATTCTGCAAGGGTCTTTCGTTCACAACAGGAGCAGATTATGACCACCGGCGGCCGCCACTTCCAGCGCCCGCTTGGCGGTCTCCTGGCCCTTGATGTCGGCGAGATCGGGTAGGTCGCGCGCCGCGGCGTGGATGCCGGCTTCCGGTCGCGACAGCACCTGCGTGCCGCGAAAATGGTTGGCGATGGCGATCAGGCTGCGCGGCGCCAGGATGTCGAAATCCTTGCCCGCCCAGGCCGCTTCCGGCCCGCAGGCGAACGGGCAGATCAAGCCCTTGCCCTCGGCATTGGCGGCGATCGCCGCCGGCAAGGCGCCGGCGACGGCGGCAATCGTGCCGTCGAGCGACAATTCGCCAAGCACGACATAGCCGGCCAGCATGTCGCCCGGAATGGCGCCAAGGGCGGCCATCAGGCCAAGCGCGATCGGCAGATCGTAATGGCTGCCTTCCTTGGGCAGATCGGCGGGCGCCAGATTGACCGTAACCTTCTTCGACGGCATCGACAGGCCGGAAGCATGAAGTGCTGCCTGCACGCGCTCGCGGCTTTCGGCCACCGCCTTGTCGGCGAGGCCGACGATGTGCATGTTGACCTTGCCGGGCGCGATCATCACCTGCACGTCGACCGGCACGGCCTCGATGCCCTGGAAAGCGACCGTGCGAACCCGCGCCACCATCGTGCAACCCCAATTTAGGCTGGCCCCAGCCCGTGCGATCAGGCCAGGAATGGCCCCCTCGGGGAGACAATCACAATTCTCTGGTCAAATCAAGAACATTACGGGAACACATGAGCGCGCAGGTTGCAGCCGAATTGAGCCCGGTTGCAAAAACGGAACATGGTTAAGACAAAGTGAAAACGGGTTACTTCCGCTTGTCCTCGACCGCGTCCCAGAACAGGCTGGCGATGTCGGCGCCGCCGAAGCGCTTGACCTCGCGCACGCCGGTGGGCGAGGTCACGTTGATCTCGGTCATGTAGTCGCCGATGACGTCGATGCCGACGAGGATGAAGCCGCGCTCCTTCAGCGACGGTCCGATGCGGGCGCAGATCTCGCGCTCGCGTTCTGTCAGTTCGGTTTTTTCGGCGCGGCCGCCGACATGCATGTTGGAGCGGGAATCATGCTCGGCCGGCACCCGGTTGATGGCGCCGACCGGCTCGCCGTCGATCAGGATGATGCGCTTGTCGCCCTTGCGCACGTCCTTGAGGTAGCGCTGCACGATATAGGGTTCGCGGAACATCTGGCCGAACATTTCGAGCAGCGAGGCAAGGTTGCGGTCGGCCTCGTGCAGATGGAAGATGCCGGCGCCGCCATTGCCGTAGAGCGGCTTGACGATGATGTCGCCGAACTCCTTGCGGAAGGCGGCAACTTCGAGCGGATCCTTGGTGATCAGCGTGTCCGGCATCAGGTCGGAAAACTCGGTGACGAAGATCTTTTCCGGGCTGTTGCGCACCCAGGCCGGGTCGTTGACCACCAATGTCCCGGGATGGATGCGCTCCAGGATGTGCGTGGTGGTGATGTAGTTCATGTCGAAGGGCGGATCCTGGCGCAGCAGGACGACGTCCATTTCCGCGAGATCGGTGCGTACCTGCTCGCCCAGCGAATAATGGGCTCCCTTCTCGTCGCGCACCTGCATCTCCTCGATGCGGGCAAACACCTTGCCGTCGCGCAACGACAGCCGGTCGGGCGTGTAGTGGAACAGCTGATGGCCGCGCTGCTGCGCCTCCAGCGACAGCGCGAACGAGGTGTCGCCGGCGATCGACACGGTGGAGATGTGGTCCATCTGGACGGCGATTTTCAGCTTCATGGCGGGTCTCCGGCGGCTCGGATGGGCGACTGTCTTGCCTGTACAGGCTCACTGCCCGTCTGCCAATCGCGACATTTTGAAGATTGGCATCAGAAGTCGCAAACCCGAGCCAGCGTCCGATCTGCCCCGGCCATCTGGAAACAAGGCGAACAGCGCGTCATCGCTTTCTTAAGCCTAGCCGTGCAAAGGTAAGCCCCGAATGCGCCCGGCAGTGTTGACGCAGCCCCGGGCACTCGATGGAACAACGACCATGAACGCCGTCACCGCCATCCGCGCCGCCGCAACCAGACAGCTCGAACTCACAATCCTGATGCCATGCCCCAACGATGACTTACTGGTCGATGACCTACCCGCCGATGACTTGCCGGCCAACCAGCTGCCGGCGCGCGACGCATGAGCGAAGCATTGCCGGCCTTTGTCCAGACACGCCTGTTCCGATTCCTGACGGTCGGCGTCGGCGCCGCATTGCTGTTCTTCGTTCTGTCGTGGCTCCTGGTGTCGCTGGGCCTTTCGCCCTTCATCGGTAGTGTCGTCGCCTATGCGATTGCCGTTGTTGTTGCCTATAGCGCACAGCGCGGCTGGACATTCGGCGGCCAGCACGATCACGTCAGCGCCATGCCGCGCTATCTTGCGCTGCAGCTCGGATGCGCTCTGTTTTCGGGCCTGGTGTCGCACCTGGCGGTCACGCGTTTCGGCTTGTCAGCGCTCGCCATGTCGGCGCTGACGACGGTTGCCGCAGGCGCGGTGAGCTACGTCATGTCGTTGCAATGGGTGTTTCCGACGCGCGGCTAGCGCGTTTTTTGCGCGTCGTTTTTTCGCCTTGTGGAGGGACTGTCGCCGACCCGCGCCGACCCTCGCATCGGTCCCCGTGCACATGACGCCGCTTAGCCGCGAAAAATCGATTTCGCGATACGTTTCCTAAAGGGTTTGCTGCCAGTCTCGAAATAAATTCCGACGTCACAAAACAGGGACACCGATGCAAACTTCGTTTGGCACCGGTCAGGCAAACAGGGAGAGCACGGATCTGGCATTCACAGATCCGTTGACCGGGCTTGGCAACCATCGCCGCTTCTTCGACAAGGTCGATCGCCTGATCAGCGACCGTGCCGACGATCCCGCACCCTTTACCGTCGGTATTCTCGACCTCGACGGCTTCAAGCCGATCAACGATTTGTTCGGCCACAAGGCCGGCGACGACATCCTGATCCAGGTCGCCATGCGGTTGCGCGCCTCGATGGACGGCCACTCAACGGTCTGCCGCATCGGCGCCGACGAGTTCGCCTTTCTCTATCCCCTGGTGTTCAGCGAGGATGCAGCGGCCGAAAAGTCCCGCATGCTGATCGAGATACTGTCGGCGCCCTATGATGTCGGCGAACGCACCGCCAGGCTTTCGGCCTCGGTCGGCTGCTCGCTGTTCTATTCCGGCGACGAGACCACCGAGATCCTCATCAACAAGGCAGAGACGGCGCTCTACCATGCCAAGCGTTCCGGCCGTGGCCGTGTCGTTGTCTACACCCGCGAGATGGAAGAAGCGGCCAAGCGCGTCACCCGCATCGAACAGGCGCTGCGTCGCGCCGTCTCGGCCGGCGAGGTGGAGCCGCATTTCCAGCCGATCGTCGACCTCAACACGCGCCGCACCATCGGCTTCGAGACGCTGGCGCGGTGGACCGATCGCGACCTTGGCTCGGTGCCGCCCACGGTCTTCATTCCCATCGCCGAGGAGCGCGGCATCATCGGCCCGCTGTCGCAGCTGGTACTGCGCAAGGCGACCGAAGCCGCCAGAAGCTGGCCGAAGGACCTGTTCCTGTCGTTCAACCTGTCGCCCTCGCAGCTCGTCGACCAGAACACCGGCCTGCACATACTGGCGATCCTCGACCGCACCGGCTTCGATCCGCGCCGGCTGGAGATCGAGATCACCGAGACCGGCCTGATGAACGACCCGGCTTCGGCCGCGCAGATCGTCGAGGATCTGCGCCGCGTCGGCATCCGCGTTTCGCTCGACGATTTCGGCACCGGCCAGTCCTCGCTCGGCCGTCTGCGCGAATTCCATTTCGACAAGCTCAAGATCGACCGCGCCTTCGTCTCCTCCATTCTCGATGACAGGCCGTCCGAACACATCATCCGCGCCATTCTCGCCATGTGCGAGGGGCTTGGCATGGACGTCGTCGCCGAAGGCATCGAGCAGGAAGCGCAGGCCGACCGCCTGGTCCAATTCGGCTGCGCCGGCGGGCAAGGCTATCTGTTCGGCAAGCCGGTCGACGCCGACGCCACGCTCGGCTATCTCCGCGATTCCTTCCGCGGCGCCTTGCGCGCCAAGGCGATCTGACCGGCGATTCCCCCGCGGTCCGCAATCCCGACGGTGCCGCTGTGCGCACCCGGTGCGGCGCATTGTCGTTTTGTCTGACATAAGCCCTGAAATTCGACGGTTCGCCCTTGCCCGCGCGCCTTGCGTGGCTAGGATGCGCGCCGGTCACGACTACAGCGCCGCGCGTCCTCTTGGACGTGCAAAGGACGCTGTAGCAATTTACATTTTGCGCATGATCCCTTTCCGAAAATCGATCCGATTTTCGGGGTCATGCGCTGGGAGACAAGAACGATGATGCCATCGGCGCATTTTGCCGACCTCGAAGGAGCCTCGGTGCTGATTACCGGCGGCGGCTCCGGAATTGGCGCGGCACTGACCGAGGGGTTTGTGCGCCAGGGCGCCAATGTCGCCTTCGTCGACATCGCCGACGGCCCGAGCACGATACTCGCCGACCGCATCGAAAAAGAATTCGGCAAGCGGCCGCTCTATCTCAAGACCGACCTGCGCGACATCGAGGCCTTGCGGGCATCCGCCGCGAAGGCCGCCGAGGCGCATGGCGATGTCACCGTGCTGATCAACAATGCCGCTTGGGACGAGCGCCACGCCGTCGAGGACGTGACGGTGGAGTTCTGGGACAACAACCAGGCGATCAATCTGCGGCCGCACTTCTTCACCGCGCAAGCGGTGGCGCCGGGCATGAAGCGGGCCGGCGGCGGCTCGATCATCAACTTCACCTCGACATCCTATCTCATCAACCACCCCGACATGCCGTCCTACACCGCCGCCAAGGCCGGCATCCTGGGTCTGACCAAGGGGCTGGCCGGCAAGCTCGGCGTGGACGGCATCCGCGTCAACGCCATTGCGCCCGGCTGGGTGATCACCGAGCGGCAGAAGGAGCTCTGGGTGACCGAACAGGCGCTTGCCGCCCATGTCGCCAAGCAATGCATCAAGCAGGTGATGCAACCGGACGACATCGTCGGCACCGTGCTGTTCCTCGCCTCGGACGCCTCGCGCATGCTGACCGCGCAGATGCTGATCGTCGATGGAGGTTTCCTGTGAGCCCAGGGTTTGCCAGCAACGCGCCGGCGGTAGCCGCTGTCGACTGGGGCACAACCCGCATGCGGGTCTGGCTGATCGACGGGCAAGGCAAGATGCTGGCCGAACGCCGCGGCGATGATGGCCTGATCACCGCGCAACAGAAGGGTTTTGCAACCATTCTCGAAGGGCATCTGGCGGCGATGGGAGCACCGGAAGCGCTGCCCGTCATCATCTGCGGCATGGCCGGTTCCCGACAGGGCTGGCTGGAGGCGCCCTATGTCACCGTGCCGGCGCCACTCAGTGCCATTCTCGGCGGTGCTGCCAAGGTGCCTGGGCAAAGCCGCGACATCCGCATCGTTCCGGGCCTTGCCCAGCGCTTGGCCGATGCGCCCGACGTCATGCGCGGCGAGGAAACCCAGCTCGCTGGCGCTGGCCTGCCGGCCAGGGGACGCCAGCTGGTCTGCATGCCCGGCACCCATTCGAAATGGGTGCTGGTCGAGGACGGCGCCGTTGTCGGCTTCGGCACCTGGCCGACCGGCGAGCTGTTCTCGGTGCTTGCCGCGCATTCGATCCTGCGCCATTCGCTCGGCGAGCACCCCAAGCCGGTCACATCGGACAATCCGTTCTTCCGCCGCTGGTGCGAAACCGCATTGGGCGAAGGCGGCGATGTCACCTCGCGGCTGTTTTCCATCCGCGCCGCCGGCCTGCTGCAGGACCTGAAAGCCGACGATGCCGCAGCCTGCCTGTCCGGCCTTCTGATCGGTGGCGAGATCGCCTCGGCCAGCCGCCGTCACGGCGCCGGTGCGGAACCTGTCGTGCTGGTTGCCTCCGGCGCGCTGGCCGCGCTCTACCAGGCCGCACTTGGTCTTGCGGGGTTTGAGGTTCGGACCGTTGACGCCGATGAGGCGGTGCGTGCCGGCCTCGTCGAGGCGGCGCGCGAGAACGGCATGATCGCCAGAATTGGAGCAGCCCGATGAGCCAGACCGCACCTTTCCCCAAGCTCAAGCGCGGGCTGGTCGCCATCCTGCGTGGCCTCAAGCCGAGTGAAGCGATCGCTATCGGCCAGGCACTGTTCGATGCCGGCATCGAGGCGATCGAAGTGCCGCTGAACTCACCGGAGCCGTTTTCGTCGATCGCTGGGATTGTGGAAGTGCTTCCGAAAACAGCCCTGGTCGGCGCCGGCACGGTGCTGACGCCAGCCGATGTCGATGGTTTGTACAAGGCCGGCGGGCGGCTGCTGGTCAGCCCCAACATCGATGCCGAGGTGATGGCGCGTGCGATGCACTACGGCATGGTGACGATGCCCGGCGTGCTCACGCCGACCGAGGCCTTCCTGGCGATCAAGCTTGGTGCCTCGGCCCTCAAATTCTTCCCGGCGAGCGTGCTGGGTGCTGCCGGCATTTCCGCGATGCGCGCGGTGTTGCCGGCGCAAACAGTGGTCGGCGCCGTCGGTGGCGTCTCCGAAAAAGATTTTGCCGGCTACAAGGCCGCCGGCGTGACGGCCTTCGGGCTTGGCTCCAGCCTGTTCAAGCCCGGCATGAGCGTCGACGAGGTGGCGGCGCGTGCACTCGCCGCCGTCACGGCCTGGGATGCGGTGTTCGGAGAAGCATGATGAGCGAAGCGATCGTTTCGGTTTTTTCCGATCACGTCTGCCAGCTCGGCGAAGGGCCGAGCTACGATCCCACCACCGATACGCTGTTCTGGTTCGACATCGTCAACAGCCAGCTTCTGGAAAAGCAGCTGTCCGGCGGCGCGACCACAGTCCATGAGCTTGACCGGATGGCGAGCGCCATCGCCGTCATCGACGAGAAGCGCCAGCTGATCGCCGCCGAGACCGGCCTTTATGTCCGCGATGTCGCGACCGGCAAACTGACGCTGCACACGCCTGTCGAGGCCGACAATCCGGTCACGCGCTCCAACGATTCCCGGGTCCATCCCTGCGGTGCCCTGTGGATGGGCACGATGGGCAAGAAGGAGGAAAAGGGCGCCGGTTCGATCTACTGGTTTTTCAAGGGCGAACTGCGCCGCCTGTTTTCGGACATCACCGTGTCGAACTCGATCTGTTTTTCCGAAGATGGCACGATCGCTTATTACACCGACACCTCGACCGGGCTGCTGATGCGCGTCGCCTGCGATCCGGCGACCGGCCTGCCTGCCGGTGAGCCGAAGGTGTTCGTCGATCACCGCTCGGCCAAGGGCTATATCGATGGGTCCGTGCTCGACCGCGACGGCATCCTGTGGAACGCCGTCTGGGGCGGCAGCGTCATCGAAGCCTATGGACCCGACGGCAAGCTCGTCCGCACGGTCGCCATGCCGGTGACGCAGCCATCCTGCCCGGCCTTTGTCGGCGCCAAGGCCGACCGGCTGGCGGTCACCTCAGCCTGGTCGGGCAAGGATGAGAAGCAGCGCCTGCTGGATCTGCAGGGCGGCATGACATTTCTGCTCGACATTCCCGTCAACGGCCGCTTCGAGCCGCACGTGCTGATCGCCTGAACAAGGCCAGACTTTCTGATTCGACGCCGGTGCTGTCACGCAAGCGCCCGCGCCGTGTCGGTTTCGCGAGAGCCGATTGCCTTCACCATGCGATGGTAGGCAATCGCACTGCCGGGAATCGTTCATTTCATGTCGAGCCACAAGCCAAGACTGATCCTCGTCCATGAGCCGGAAAAGGCTTGTTTCGACCGTCTGGTCGCCGACGGTCATGCGCCGGAGTGTGCCGCCGAAATCGCGTCCTATCTGGCACAGTCGACCGATCTCGCTCCTGAATTCGATGCGCTTGGCCGCGCCTGCCAGGCACGCGGCCTGTCGTTCACACCTGTGGCACTGGACGACGCCGCAAGCGTCCTCGCCGGTGAGCATCCCAGCACAACACTGGTCTGGACGCTGACCGACGGCATTGCCTATTTCCGGGGCGGCGCGGCACCCGCTTTGGCGCGACTGGGCGGCTTCAAGACGATCGGCGCCGACGATGCGCTGTTCGCGCTCTGCCAGGACAAGTTCCGCTCCGGCGCCGTGCTTGGCGCACTCGGCCTGCCGGTGCCGCAGGCCGGTCTTGCGCGCGATGGCCAATGGCTGGTCGAGCCGCCTGCCTCTGCCGCCGGCTGGTTCGTCAAGCCCAACCGGCTTGGCGCCAAGATCGGCATCTGGGCGGATTCGCGCTGTAGCGATCTCGGTCACGCTTTGGAGCTCAGCCGGCGCGTGTTTTCGGCCTATCGCGATGATGTCGTCGTCCAGCCCTATGTCGCCGGCCGCAACGTGCGCGCCAGTTTCCTCGGCCTGGTGCCGGGCGCCGGGGTCGAAGCGCTTGGCGTGGCCTTTGTCGATTCAGGCGCCGATTTCCAGACCATGGCGGACAGCCTGGCGCTCTACGGCGACACCGGCGAGGTCGCGAAAGCGGCGGGACATTATGCCGAACCGGAACTCGTTGCGGTTGCCGACAGCCAGCCGGTCGCCGACGCCGGGATCCGCGCGATCGCCGAGCGGCTGATGGGCGGGCTCGGCCTGCGCGACGTGTTTTCCATCGATCTCAGGGTCGAGGCCGACGACACCGTCCACCTCATCGAGTTCGAGGTTTGCCCCGGCCTGCCTTGCTTCGATTTCCGCGCCTACTGCCGCCAGCAATGGGGCCTCGAGCTGGCCGATGCCATGACCGAAACCGCGGCGAGCCGGCTGATCGGCGTCAACCGATAGCTGCGTGCCTTGACGGCTTTCGCCCTGCCTCTAGTGTCGGCCAACGCTCCCTAGCAAAGGCCGCGCGATGAACACAACATCAGTCGAAGCCCTCCACCATCATGTCAGGCGCATGGCCGGGCGCGATCCGCATGAGGTGCATCGTGTCGCGACGCCGCTCGAGCTTCTGTTCGACCTGACCTTCGTGACGGCGTTCAGCTTTGCCTCATCGCAACTCGCCCATGCGCTGGCCGAAGGCCATTACTCGGCGGCCTTGCTCGGCTTCGCGTTCGCCAGCTTTGCCATTTGCTGGGCCTGGATCAATTTCTCCTGGTTCTCTTCCGCCTATGACACCGACGACTGGATTTTCCGGCTCGTCACCATGGTGCAGATGATCGGGGTGCTGGTGCTGGCGCTCGGCCTGCCACGCATGTTCGCTTCCATCGAGCACGGCGAGCACCTCAACAATTCGGTGATGGTGCTGGGCTATGTCATCATGCGGGTGGCGATGATCTTCCAGTGGCTGCGTGCCTTCAGGCAGGACCCTGTCCGACGTCGCGCCTGCCTGACCTACGCCACGGCAATTGCGGTCGCTCAGATCGGCTGGGTGGTGCAGATCATCGTCGATTTCCCGGTCGGCACCAGCATCATCCTCGCCGTCATTCTCGGGCTGATCGAAATGGCGGGGCCGGTGATCGCGGAAGGCAAGGATGGCGGCACGCCCTGGCATGCGCACCATATGGCCGAGCGCTACAGCCTGTTTGCCATCATCGCTTTGGGTGAGGGGGTCGTCGGCACCCTCGCCACCCTGTCCGCCGTGGTCGAGGAACAGGGCTGGACCGTGGATGCGGCACTGGTCTGCATCGCCGGCACCGGGCTCACCTTCGGCATGTGGTGGGTCTACTACATGCTGCCCTCAGCGCCGATCCTGCATGCCCACCGCAATCGCGCCTTCGTCTGGGGTTACGGGCAGATGCTGGTTGTCGCGGCAATCGTCGCGACCGGCGCCGGGCTGCACGTCGCGGCCTATTTCATCGAGCACAAGGCGCATATCGGCCCACTTGCGACACTGCTCGCCACCGCTGTTCCTGTCGCCGTCTTCCTGGCGGCGGTCTATGCGCTCTACACCTATCTCGTTCAGCGCTTCGATCCGTTCCACATCTGGCTGCTGCTCGCGACCGCGGCGGTCGTGGCCCTTGCCATTCTCGCAGCGCTCGCCGGCGTCGATATGGCCATCTGCCTGATCATCCTGATGCTGGCGCCGGCCGTCACCATCGTCGGCTACGAAATGCTCGGGCACCGCCACCAGGCGGAAGCACTCGCCAGCGACGAGCACTCGACACGGCATTAGCCGACCGCGGGTTTGCTCGAGCATTTATCCGTGTGGCATTCGCTCGAATGCCTGCAGCGAGCGATCGATCGTATCCCAGCCATGGCCGCGGATCGTGTAGGTGACCACCTGCGGCTCGAAAACGCTGGGGTCGTCAAGGCTGGTGGCGTGGACCGCGATCAGCTCCGGCATGGCGGCGAATGTCAGGAAGACCGGCGCTCCGCAGGTCGGACAGAAGGCGTGGATCTTCTCGTTGCCGCTGTCGCCGGCCACCCGCCAGGTGCTCGCCTCGCCCGTAATTGCCATATCGGCGCGCCGGCCAAAGGTCAGGTAGGATCCGTGGCCGGTACCGGCGCGCTTCTGGCAATCCAGGCATTGGCAATGGTTCTGGAAGATAGGCTCGCCGCTCGTCTCATAGCGAATGGCTCCACATGCGCAGCCGCCTATATAGCGTTTGGTCATTGTCGGTCCTCCTGGGTCAGGCCGATTTCGGCTTGGCGAAAACGTCGATGCCGCTGCCGGTTTCCAGCAAGGACTTCAGGCTGGACAGCACAACCGGCCACCCCTGGCTGATGCCTTTTGCCATGCCGGAGCCGGCTTCGAGTTCGTCATGGGTGACGGTCAGCCGGACCATGGCGTCGTATTCCTCGATGCCGAAGGTCACGCGGCTGTAGCTTGCCGGATCGGCGGCCTGCGAAGGGCTTGCCCAGGTCATGACGAGACGGGTTGGCGGCGAGACCTCGACGACCTTGCCGACGATCTGGACGGTGCGCTCATCATTGGCGCGGATATGTTCCCACTTCGATCCCGGCTTCCAGTCGGAGACGTTCTCGTGGCCCCAATAGCGCCGTGCGATATCGGGCCTGGTTATGGCCTCGAACACTTTCTCTGGCGTCGAGCGGATGTAGGTCACGTAGACAAAACTGGTCGTCTCGCTGGTGGTCATTGGTCGTCTCCTTCGAGTTCTTGTTTCAGGTCGTGCAGCAGGCTGAGCCGCTGCCGTTCGAATTTGCGCACCCAGCGCTCGCAGACTTCGTGCAGCGGCACCGGGTTGATGAAATGCAGCTTTTCGCGGCCACGCTTGACCGTGCTCACCAGATTGGCCGCCTCCAACAGGTCGAGGTGCTGGGTGGCGGATTGCCTTGCCATGTCCAGGTTTTCGCAAAGCTGACCGAGCGTCTGCCCGTTCTGCTCACACAGAAGGTCAAGCAGCCTTCTGCGTGTCGGGTCGCCCAGCGCTTTGAAAACCTTGTCGGCGTCCATCGGCCTCACTCTGATGTGAGGCCATAATATGCAGGTAAATACCTGCATGTCAACCAGCAGGTCCCCCAGTCGCTGCAATGGCTCAAGCGAAGGCTGTTGGGACTGGCAGTCGATCGTTCGACAAGCCGCGCATCGGCAAGGCTTCGCAACGGCGACTGGATACGGGAAGTGAGCTTACGGGGGTTCGGTGGAAGCGCCGCCGGGCTTTATCCGGTCTTGAGCGTGATCTCTGGCGAAAACCGGATACCACTTTTCGGATTTATGGTTCGGTGGACCTCAGGCGCCTTCGACCAGCACGATTTCGCCGTCGGCGACCTTCTGGCGGATGGCGACGGCGCGCTGGTACTCCGGCGAGTGGTAGCAATCGTGGGCGGCGGCGAGCGATTCGAACTCGATGATGACATTGCGTGCGCGGCCAGGCCCTTCGGCCTTTTCATGTTCGCCGCCGCGCGCCAGGAATTTCGCGCCGAAGCGCTCGAAGGCAGGCTTGGCAGCGGCGACATAGTCCTTGTAGCCTTCGGCGTCGTGCACATCGACACGAGCGATCCAGTATCCCTTGGGCATGTCTTGTCTCCGAACTCTCTATCTTGAAACGTCAGGCCGAGCGCATCTCGTCGAGGATGGCTTCGGCCGCCTCCCGTTTGTTGGCCGCAGCAACGATCGGCCGGCCGACGACGAGGTGGCTGGAGCCGTTGCGGATCGCCTGGCCCGGCGTCACCACGCGCTTCTGGTCGCCATGGTCGCTGCCTGTGGGCCGGATGCCCGGTGTCACCACTGCCAGGTCGGGCCCGGCGATGCGGCGTACCGCTTCCGCTTCCTCGGCCGAGCATACGATGCCGCCCATGCCGGCATGCAGCGCCTGTTCCGAGCGCCGCAGTACCAGTGTGTGCGGGTCATATTCATAGCCCGCGTCGATCACGTCCTGTTCGTCCATCGAGGTCAGCACGCTGACGGCAAGCAGGCAAAGGTCGCTGCCGCGCGCTGCTTCCACCGCCGCCGCCATCGCCTTTGGATAGGCGTGGATGGTCAGCATGGTCATGCCCATCTTGACGATGTTCTCGACGCCCTTGGCCACCGTGTGGTCGATGTCGAGCAGCTTCATGTCGAGGAAGATCTTTGTCCCGCCGCTGGCCAGTTCCCTGGCGAAGTCGAGCCCGCCGGCAAAGGCCAGTTGATAGCCGATCTTGTAGAAGGAGACGACGCCGTCGAGTTCGCGCACCGCCTGCTCGGCTTGCTTTACGGTCGGCACGTCGAGGCCGACGATGAGCCGGTCGCGCATGCTATCGGCGATCATGCCTCGATCCGGGTGGACAGCATGCGCGAGGTTTCGATCAGCGTGCGGCATAGGTGCTCCATCGATTTGTGCAGTCTTTCGTCGCGGAAATGGCCGTCCTCGTCGAAGGCGTCGCCGCCGTCTGGCACCGAGCATTCCGGCGTTACCACCTCCATCTGGCAACGCACCAGGACGGCGCGCAGATGGTTGATGCAACGGATGCCGGCAAAGTGCCCGTTGGAGGATGAGCAGAGGCCGGCGACCTTGCCGGCAAGCGGCCTGACCGTGCGGCCACCATCCCTGCGCACCCGGCTCACCCAGTCGATCGTGTTCTTGAGCAGGGGCGGGATAGAGCCGTTATATTCGGGCGTGGCGATCAGCAGCCCGTCATGGGCGATCACCAGACGGCCGAGTTTCTGGGCGTTTTCGGGAACGCCCTTTTCCTTTTCCAGATCCTCGTCGAGGATCGGCAAGGGATAGTCGGCGAGCGAGATGCGGGTCACCTCGGCGCCTTGCATGGCAAGTTCCTTTTGCGCCACGTCGGCGGTCCTGCCGCTGTAGGCGCCACTGCGCACCGAGCCGGCGAAGACGAGGATTTTCGGGATCACTGCCATTGGCCACCCTTGTTCCCGGACAGGTATAGCCAAGGCCCGCTTAAATCAACGCACCCTAATGGGCCTCGCGCCGATAGATCCACAGCTGCGTCGGCGGGATGTTGCGGAAGATGAAATCGAAATGCTTGACCGTGTAGTCGCCGCGACCGGCCGGGATCGGCGACATCGGGCCATAGGTCAGCTGCACGATCGGCCGTCCGGCCGGGATGCGGTCGAGCAGGCTCTCGATATAGGCGATGCGCTGGGCGACCGGAAAGTTGAGCAGCGGCACGCCCGAAACGACGGAATCGAAGATCATCCCGCTCTTGTCACCAAGCGTGGCGTTGAGATTGAAGGCGTCGCCCTCGATGACGTTGACACCGGGATAGAGCCGCCGCAGGTGGCCCACGAAATCCGTGTTGTATTCGACCGCGTAGAGGTTCTCGGGCCGCACGCCCTGGGCGAGGATGGCGCGGGTGATGACGCCGGTGCCGGGACCGACCTCGAGTACCGGCAGGCCGGACTTCGGATTGACGATCGAGGCCATCTTGCGGGCGGTGATCGAACTGGTCGGCACGATCGAGCCGACCGTCTTCGGCTTGTCGATCCAGCCCTTGAAGAATTTGAGTTCGTCGTCGAACTTTTCGACAAGCGCCTTCCGCAGTCCAGGGCCACGTGTCATGCAAGTTCTCCTCAGCGCTCCCCGCAAGTTACTTAACACCTGGGCGGTGCAAGGCAAGGCGCGGCCGGACGCATGTCGTGGATAAGATAATTTTCGTCGCGTCTCAAGGTGACGCGCGTCTCACGGGTTTTCGCGGCGCAAACCGGCTCCTGGTCGTGGGCGACATGCATCAACGTTCGCCGAAGGATTCGAAGAAATCCTTCATGCGGGCGAAAAAGCCGCTCGATTGGGGCGAATTGTCCTGCGAGGAGAGCTGTTCGAACTCCTCCAGCAGTTCACGCTGGCGGCGGGTGAGGTTCTGCGGCGTCTCGACCGCGGTCTGGATATAGAGGTCGCCGACATTGGGTTGGCGCAGCACCGGCATGCCCTTGCCCTTGAGGCGGAACTGGCGCCCGTTCTGGGTGCCTTCGGTCACCTTGACCTTGGTCTGGGTGCCATCGAGTGTCGTCACCTCGAAGGAGCCGCCAAGGGCGGCCGTCGTCATCGAGATCGGCACCTTGCAATAGAGGTCGGCGCCGTCGCGCTGGAAGAATTCGTGCGGCTTGACCGCCAGGAAAATATAGAGGTCGCCCGATGGCCCGCCGCGCAGGCCGGCCTCGCCCTCATTGGCTAGGCGGATGCGGGTGCCGTCCTCGATGCCGGCCGGGATGTTGACCGACAGCGAGCGCTCCTCGGTGACGCGGCCCTGGCCGGCGCATTTCGGGCATGGATCCTTGATCGTCTGGCCGCGCCCCTGGCATTGCGGGCAGGTGCGCTCGATCGAGAAGAAGCCTTGCGTGGCGCGCACCTTGCCGTGGCCATTGCACATCGAGCAGGTGACGGGCTGGGTGCCGGGCTTGGCGCCGCTGCCCGAACATTCCGAGCAGGAGATCGACGCCGGCACACGGATTTGCGCGGTCTTGCCGGCAAAGGCCTCTTCCAGCGTGATTTCCATGTTGTAGCGCAGGTCGGCGCCGCGCTCGCGGCCGCCCGACGAGCGGCGCTGGCGCCCGCCCATCATGTCGCCGAAAATATCCTCGAAGATGTCGGCGAAGCCGCCGGCGCCAAAGCCTTGCGCGCCGCCATTCATGCCGCCCTGTTCGAAGGCCGCGTGGCCGAAGCGGTCATACGCCGCGCGCTTCTGCGGGTCCTTCAGCGTCTCGTAGGCTTCGTTGATTTCCTTGAACTTGTGCTCGCAGGAATGATCGCCGGGATTGCGGTCGGGATGGAACTGCATGGCGAGCTTGCGGAAAGCGCTCTTGAGCTCCTTCTCATCGGCGCCCTTTTGCACGCCCAGCGTTTCGTAGAAATCAGCTTTCATTTTTTCCCGCTGTCCGGATGCTCAACGTCTTGAAGCATTGTTGCGTCGTTTGCCGGCATTGCCGTTCCGATTTAGGTGCGATGGAAGCGGGATGCCAGTGTCGACGCGGCTTTGCCTGCATTTTTTCGGCGAGGCCCGCTGTTTTTCCGCAAGGGGTTGCAAAAAAGCCCGGCTTTGCGCCGGGCTTTCCGCACTATCTTGCCGTCAAACGGTTCAGGCCGACTTCTTCTTGTCGTCGTCCTCGTCGATTTCCTCGAAATCGGCATCGACCACGTCACTGTCCTTGGCGGCGTCCGCCTTGGCGTCGGCTTCCGCCGCTTCCTTCTGCGAAGCTTCGTACATGGCCTGGCCAAGCTTCATCGAAGCCTCGGCGAGCGCCTGGCTCTTGGCCTCGATGTCGGCCGCGTCATCGCCTTCGGTCGCGGTCTTCAGCGCCGCGATCGCATCGGAGATCGCCGTGCGCTCGGTCTCCGAAACCTTGTCGCCATATTCCTTCAGCGACTTCTCCGAGGAATGCAGCAGTGCTTCGGCCTGATTGCGGGCTTCGACCAGCGCGCGGCGCTTCTTGTCGGTCTCGGCATTGGCCTCGGCGTCCTTGACCATCTTCTCGATGTCGGCGTCCGAAAGACCACCCGATGCCTGGATGCGGATCTGGTGCTCCTTGCCGGTGCCCTTGTCCTTGGCCGAAACGTTGACGATGCCGTTGGCGTCGATGTCGAAGGTGACCTCGATCTGCGGCACGCCGCGCGGCGCCGGCGGGATGCCGACCAGGTCGAACTGGCCGAGCGCCTTGTTGTCTGCGGCCATTTCGCGCTCACCCTGGAAGACCCGGATGGTCACGGCCGACTGGCTGTCCTCGGCCGTCGAGAACACCTGGCTCTTCTTGGTCGGGATCGTTGTGTTGCGCTCGATCAGGCGCGTGAACACGCCACCCAGCGTCTCGATGCCGAGCGACAGCGGCGTCACATCGAGCAACAGCACGTCCTTGACGTCGCCCTGCAGCACGCCGGCCTGGATGGCGGCGCCGAGAGCGACGACTTCATCCGGATTGACGCCCTTGTGCGGCTCCTTGCCGAAGAACTGCTTCACGATCTCCTGGATCTTGGGCATGCGGGTCATGCCGCCGACCAGGACGACCTCGTCGATCTCGCCGGCCTTCAGGCCGGCATCCTTGAGCGCCGCCTTGCAAGGGGCAATCGTGCGCTGGACCAGATCGTCGACCAGCTGTTCGAACTTGGCGCGCGTCAGCTTCAGTGTCAGGTGCTTCGGCCCGGTCGCGTCGGCGGTGATGAAGGGCAGGTTGATTTCGGTCTGTGTGGTCGACGACAGCTCGATCTTGGCCTTTTCAGCCGCCTCCTTGAGGCGCTGCAAGGCAAGCTTGTCGTTCTTCAGGTCGATGCCCTGTTCCTTCTTGAACTCGGCCGCCAGATATTCGACCAGGCGCATGTCGAAATCCTCGCCGCCGAGGAAGGTGTCGCCATTGGTCGACTTGACCTCGAACACGCCGTCGCCGATCTCGAGCACCGAAATGTCGAACGTGCCGCCGCCAAGGTCATAGACGGCAATGGTCTTGCCTTCCTTCTTGTCGAGGCCATAGGCAAGCGCCGCAGCCGTCGGCTCGTTGATGATGCGCAGCACTTCGAGGCCGGCGATCTTGCCGGCGTCCTTGGTCGCCTGGCGCTGGGCGTCGTTGAAATAGGCCGGAACGGTGATGACCGCCTTCTCGACCTTCTCGCCGAGATAGGCTTCCGCCGTCTCCTTCATCTTCTGCAGGATCATGGCCGAAATCTGCGAGGGCGACTGCTTCCTGCCGCCGGCCTCGACCCAGGCATCGCCATTGTCACCCTTGACGATCTTGTAGGGGACAAGCTTCTTGTCCTTCTCCGTCACCGGATCGTCATAGCGGCGGCCGATCAGGCGCTTGACCGCGAAGATGGTGTTTTCAGGATTGGTGACCGCCTGGCGCTTGGCCGGCTGGCCGACGAGACGTTCGTCGTCGCCGCTGATGGCGACGATGGAAGGCGTCGTGCGCGCGCCTTCCGCATTCTCGATTACCTTCGGCTCCTTGCCATCCATGATGGCGATACAGGAGTTGGTGGTGCCGAGATCGATACCGATTACTTTTGCCATTTTTCTAGTCTCTCCGCTAAGCAGGCTCTCAGGACCCGTACAGGCGTTCCGACGAAAGCCCCTGTTCACAAGAAATTCCGTTCCGGCAACCGGCATTCCGGCACCGAACGGCTTGGCGCGTATATAAGAACAGGCGGCATCGCGCGCAAGCATTCTGCGCAAGGCTTCCATGAACCTTTCCACCTCCGCCTGCGACTGATGTCCAGGCGCCGCATGGTGCGGCCCGGAAAGGAAGCCCCCCATGACCAATAACCCAGAGACTCCGCGGTCTCCGGGAACAACAGGAGCTCGGCGCGACCACCGCCTTCGGGACGGGGTCGATGCGCTGGGTTTTCCGCTGATTCCGTTGACCCTGCGTAAGAGCAGGCGTATCGTGACAATGAGGAAAGCAGACAATTCGATCAGGGAAGAACGAGCCGGAACGCCGCGCCTTGCCCTGATTTGCGCGGCCAGACCGGACGTTTCTCCCGTTGACTACGGGGGGAGTGTCATGTCTCGCATCCGCGGCTCGCTCGTGTCGTCTCTTGATGGTCGTTTGCGTCGTGCCGCGCATGCTGGCGGCGCATTGCTGGCGATGACGCTCGCCGCCGGCCTGTGGCTGGGTGGCGCCGCGCAGGCGCAGGAAACCCAGATCATCTATCCCGGCTCGATGGCGGTGACCGGATTTTCCGGCACCATCATTCCCAATTTCGACGAGGGCCTGCCGCCCGGCGTCGATCCGGTCGACGAAACCTTCATCGACATTACCCGCGCCACCTTGCGCGTGTTCGACGTCTCGCATCTGGGCGGACCGGCCGCTGGCCAGCTCGTCAACACACCGCCGCCCTTCGAGGTGACGGCAGAGCAGATCGGCCAGGTGTTCGGCGTCACCTATGACGATGGAGTGCGCGACGGCATTCCGTCCGGCATTCCCAATCTCTATGCCGGCGCCACCTCGCTGCACGGCATCCGCATCGTCACGCCGGACGCCGACGATGACGGTCGCCCTGAGCGGCAACGCCGCGGCATGGCCGGCGCCACCTTCATGGATGGCCAGTTCGGCACCGAAAACGGCGGCGGGCCGGGCACCATCTGGAAGATCGACGGCATCACCGGCCAGGTCTCCAAATTCGCCGACATCGACACCAACAGCGGCCCCGGCATCGGCAATCTCACCTTCGATCCCAGCCACCGCCAGTTCTTTGCTTCCGACCTCGACACCGGCCTGATCCATCGCATCGACGCCAACGGCAGGCTGATCGACAGCTTCGACCATGGCGTTGTCGGCCGCCCCGCGCATGGGCTGGCTCCCGTCGCCGACGACGGGTCGGTGATGGACATCCAGGGCGCGGCCTTCGACAGCGAAGACCCCGACAGTTGGGGCTACACGCAGGACGAGCGCCGCATCTGGGCCGTTTCCTATCATGGTGGCCGGCTCTACTACTCGGTCGGCGAAAAGTCGGAAATCTGGTCGGTGGGCATCGCCCGCGACGGCACCTTTGCCGGCGACCCGCGCTGGGAACTGACGGTCAAGGCTGACAAGGACTACGCCGTCACCGATATCGCCTTCGACAACAGTGGCTTCATGTACCTGGCCCAGCGCGGTCCGGTCGAGAACCGCTACGATTACAGCCAGTTCGCCGATTCCGGCAAGGGCGAGGTCATTCGCTACTGGCGCGAGAACCCGGACGATCCGGCAACCGAATCGGTCTGGGTGGAAATGCCGCAGGAATATGCGATCGGCTTCCCGCAGGGCAACCGGCAGTCGGCCGGCGGTCTCGACCTGCAATATGGCTATGACGCCGACGGCAATCTCGACACCTCGGTCTGCACGCAGACACTGGTCAACACCGGCGACAAGCTGCGCGACAATCAGGCTTTCGCCGAACAGCTCGCCGCCGGCGGGCCGCTGGCCGTGCATGGCGTGCAGATTACGCCCAAAGAGCTGGTCAAGCCGGCCAATGTGCCGCCCTTCGGCTCCTGGTTCGTCGACTTCGACGGTTATTTCGAAGACCCGGAGGTCGAGGGTCATGTCGGCGACGTTGCCGTCTGGCATCCCTGCGAAGGCCGCGCCGGCTATTATGAAGAAATCCCGGGCGGCTACCTGCCCCCCTTCTACCCGCCGGACTTCCCACCGCCCGGCAATCTGCCTCCGTGTCTCGACGTTGAAGATGTCCAGTACTACTGCACGCCTTCGGGGCTTGAGGCCGATCTCTATCTCCATGACCATGCCGGCTTCGGCGGCGATTCGATCAAGGCCCAGTCCAGGACGCCAGGCGTCGGGGTGACATCATCCCAGTCGCATGCGCCCGGCAAGCCCTACACGATCGACATCACCGGCCACGATCCGGGCGACACAGTCGATGTCGGGCTCTGCTTCTACAGGAAGTCCGACAAGGACAAGGGTGGCTACTACCCTTGCTGCAAGATGACTTTGCCGCTCAGAACCCCAGCCGTCAGCTGCGAACGTTGAGGAGGGGAAGATGAAAAATCTCGCACTCTCCCCGCTCGCAGAAAACAACTCAACCGTCATGGAGACGATCATGAAACCCCTGTCATACGCCAGGCGCGGCGCGCGCTGGCTGATGGCGGCCGGTATCGCGGTCGCCATGCTCACCCCTGTGGCAAGCCACGCGGAAGACGCCGTTCCGATCACCCCGGAACTGAAGCTCGACCTCGACAATTCGCGCGTCGTCAATCCGAGGCTGGACCGGCTCGTGCCTTTCTTCACCAAGAAAGGCACTCAACGAGGCTGCGACTATGTCGTCTATTCGCTGAGCTTCGGCTTGCGCGGCGATCCGCAGGGCCTTGCCGACCCGAGCCTCGAGGCCAGGCTGAAGAAGGTCCGGGTCGACTTCAAGGACCAGCTTCCGCACGGCCTTGAGATCGTCAACGTCAATGTGTCCGGCGACGGCACGGATTCGTCCGGTGGGCCACTGCCGGGGGCTTCAATCAGCACCTCGGCAAATCCCAACGATACGGCGACTGTGTCCGATTTCCGGCTCTCCGCCACCGATCTCGACGGCGCTGGTGCTCCGAACGAGCGCGTCATCACCTTCCAGATCACCGCCAAGATCGACCATGCGGCGTTTCCCTCGCCGACGATCGTCGACAACCAGGGCATGATCAAGGTGACGGCCGGACCGGGCACGGGGACCATCATCCCGTCGCAGGATCCGGGCGAGCCCGACGACGGCGACTTCAAGACCGGCGTGAAGACCTCGATCAAGATCGACGTCACCAAATGCAACCCGCCACCGCCACCTCCCGGCAAGGAATGCTTCAAGGTGGAACGCGGCACGGTCGACTGCGTGCCCGGCGGCGGCGCCTTCATCTATCACATGCCGGTCGGCCCGGAGATGGGCGGCAAGTGGGTGCAGGTGTCGACGACCACGCCCGGCATCACCATCATCCCCGACACCCAGCTGGTGCCGGCGGGCGGCGGTGTCTTAAACTGGAAGATCGTCGGCGCATCGCCCGGCGACGTCATCCACCTCATCGTCACCGGCATCGAAACCTATGCCGGTCCGAAGGAAGGCTGGGGCCTGTGCTGCACGCAGACGATCGACATCGTCATCCCGCGTGACCAGAGGTGCCCGCCCAAGGATAAGGAGCCGGACCTCAAGGTCGAGAAACGCGCCGACGTGACGCGTTGCACGATGGGCGGCGGCTGCGACTTCACCATCAGGGTCACCAATGTCGGCACCGGTGCCTACCACGGCAAGATCGTGCTCGACGAGGTGACGCTGCCGGCCGGATCGACGCTCGATTCGGGGCCTAATCCGCCCTGGGTCTGCGTACCCGGCACCACCCCGATGACGTGCACCTATCCGGTGACCACGCTCAGTCCGGGGGCCTCCGTCGACCTCAAGCTCGGCTTCAAGCCGGCCGGAGGCTGGCAAGGCAGCGTCCTGCGCAACTGCGCCACGTATAATTATGGGGCCAGCGGCAAGCCGCTGTTCGGCAGCCAATCGAATGATCGCGGCTGTGCCTCGATCCCGATCTGCCGGCGTGGCGACCGTGACCGCGACTGCCAGCCGCCGGTCGAAAAGAAGGTCGACCTGATCCTGAAGAAGCGTGCCCGTATCCCGGTCTGCACGGCCGACGGCATCTGCTACTTCGTGATCGACATCATCAACAACGGCACATCAACCTATAATGGGCCGCTGACGGTGATCGACACCTATCCGGGCGGCGCGCCGTCCTCCTCGACCTTCGGCCCGAGCCCGCCCTGGACATGCGGACCGAACGGCCCCGGCCAGTTCCGCTGCGACAATGCGGGGATCTCGCTGCCTCCGGGCGCCTCGACACCGATCGTCGTCAAGGCGGTCATGCCGGCCGGCTACCAGTCGGACACGGTGGAGAACTGCGCCGCGGTGAAGGCCATCCCTGGTGAAAACGACCTCACCAACAACAAGGCTTGCGCCAAGGAACGCTTCCGTCATCCCAATGGCGGCAAGCCGACCCTGCGCATCACCAAGGTATGCAACGGCTCGCTCGCCGGTGCCGCGGTCATCTCTTGCCGCATCACCGTCATTAGCCTTGGCACCGCTGCCCCCACCGGTCCGGTGCGGGTCAACGATGCCGCCACGCTGGTGGCTGGCGGCGCGCCCGTCCAGATCCAGACCGTCACCCCTGACGGCGCGGAATGGGCATGCGGACCGGTTCCGGCCAATGCGCTGTCGTGCCAGATTCCCGGTGCCGTGATGACACCTGGAACCAGCCGCCACTTCGACGTGACGGTTTCTGCGAATGGCGCGTTCGAGAACTGCGCGCGGGGTTCGTTTGGTCCGGCGCCAGGCGACGACATCGTCTATCCGATCGGCCAGGCCTGCGCCAAGGGCGGCGGCTCTTCGACCATCCGTGTCGAAAAAACCGGCGACCGCGAATGCAAGCTCGGCCAACCCTGCTCGTTCGAGATCACCATCACCAATGATGGGACGACCCCCTTCTCGGGACCGGTCCGTATCGGTGATGCGATCGGCGTGGATGGGCTCGGCAGGCTGGAAGGCGTTGAAATCACGTCGATCGATCCGCCCTTCGGCTGCTCGCCGGAACCGGCAACCTTGCCTGCGTCCTGCATTGCCGACCTGACGCTCGGCGCCGGCGAAAGCCAGGTGCACCATGTCACCGTGGTCATTCCCGACGACGGCCGCCTGGCCAATCTGCAGGGCAACGTCAGCGGCCAGAACTGCGTCGGCGTGCTCTCTCCCGACACACGGGTGCAAGGCGGTGGCGACGTGCTTGGCGGCGACCAGACCAATGTGCAGGGCGATCGCGGCAAGGCCTATGCCTGCCATCCCTTCACCATCAGCCAGGAGACGAAGAAGGAATGCTCGCAAGGCTTCGTCATGAACGACGCCGGTCGCTGCGTCTGCCCGGAAGGCACCACCTTCCGCAATGGCCAGTGCACCGGCGGTGGTACCAATATTCTGCCAACGCCACCGCCGCCGAAGCGCTGCGTGCTGCTCGAAGGCCAGATCCGCACCGAGGACGGACGCTGCGTCTGCCCACGCGGAACCGGGCTTGAGAACGGCAAATGCGTCAGGACCGACAAGCCCGAGCAGTGCACCATCCGTGGCCAGGTCCACAATTCGGATGGCGATTGCGTCTGCCCCAGGGGCACGGAAGTCAGGGACAATGCCTGCCGTCCGATCCGGCCAAAGCCCGAACAGTGCACGATCCGTGGTCAAGTCTACAATGCCGATGGCGATTGCGTCTGCCCCAGGGGAACGGAAGTCAGGGGCAATGCCTGCCGACCGATCCAGCCGAAGCCGGAGCAGTGCACCATCCGTGGCCAGGTCCACAATGCCGATGGCGATTGCGTCTGCCCACGCGGCACGGAAGTCAGGGGCAATGCCTGCCGACCGATCCAGCCGAAGCCGGAGCAATGCACCATCCGTGGCCAGGTCCACGACGCCAACGGCGATTGCGTCTGCCCGAGGGGTACCGAGGTGCAAGGCAATGCCTGCCGGCGCAAGCAGCCTGATGTGCAGCAGTGCGACATACGCGGCCAGGTCCACAACAAGCGCGGCGAATGTGTCTGTCCGCGTGGGACCGAGGTGATCGACGGCGCATGCCGCAAGCCCAGGCAGCAGGTGGAATGCGCACCGGGCACGCAGATGATCAATGGCCAGTGCCAGCCGATCATCAGGCGGCGCTGCCCGGAAGGCACGATCGGGCGGTATCCGAACTGCCGGCCGGTCCGCGGGCAACCGTCGCTGGAGCTCAACCCGGGCCTGCTGCTGCAGCAGGTACTGCCACGGCGCAGCCCGCAGGTCGAACAGCAGCAGGATCCGGATCCAAACAGAATCCTGAAACTCCAGCAGCAATAACCATCTGCTCGACGCCAGACCAGAAACCCGCCGGAGCAATCCGGCGGGTCTTTCTTGTGGTTCCGGGGCAAGCGGAAATTGGCTGCAACACGATCGGAGACGCCAAAACGCCACCCTGCCTGTGCAGCGCCCGCGCCCGTGCACTCGACAAGTCGGCTGGAGCGCATTAGGCAGTCGATCCAGAGTGACTGGTATGAAAAGGGCGCTCGGAAAGGCCGCACCCATGAGCAGAAAGACCTTGATCGCACCGTCGGTACTGGCATCGGATTTTTCGAGGCTCGGCGATGAGGTCGAAGCGGTGGCGGCGGCCGGCGCCGACTGGATCCATCTCGATGTGATGGACGGGCACTTTGTCCCCAATATCACCTTTGGCCCGCCGGTGATCAAGGCGATCCGCAACCGCACCAAGGCCTTCTTCGACTGCCATCTGATGATTGCCCCGGCCGACCCCTATCTGGCCGCTTTCGCCGAGGCCGGCTGCGACGGTTTGACGGTCCATGCAGAGGCCGGGCCGCATCTCGACCGCTCGCTTCAAACCATCAGGAACCTTGGCAAGAAGGCCGGAGTGTCGCTCAATCCGGCAACGCCTGAAAGCGTGGTCGAGTATGTGCTCGACCGGCTCGACCTGATCCTGATCATGACCGTCAATCCGGGCTTCGGCGGCCAGGCGTTCATTCCGGCCATCGTCGACAAGGTGAAGCGGGTCAAGGCGCTGATCGGCGACAGGCCGATCCGCATCGAGATCGACGGCGGTGTTTCAGCCGAAACCGCGCCGCTGGTCACCGCTGCCGGCGCTGACGTGCTGGTGGCGGGCGCCGCCATCTTCAAAGGCGGCAGTGTCGAAGCCTACCGGCAAAACATCCAGGCGATCAGGACGGCAGCCGACAACGCAGCCGGCTAACTCACGGCGCATCGTATCTTCAAGGGCGCTGCGCCCAAAAGAGCAGCGGCGGCCTGATTCGGCTTCGCTGTTCGCCGCCTGCGCACACAACAGAACAGGTGGTCTCACGCGCATACAAAAGAACAGGAAGAACAGATTCTCCTGCGTGCATACAAAACATGTTAAGTTTCCGCAGGTTGTGGGGATGCGCGGAATTATAGCATCGATCTTCGGAATGCCGCATATTCCTTTGTGCTAAAGTACAATATCGTGATCTTCTGCTTGAGCGCGCCGCGGCACGCGTTATATGGTACAAGTACGAAAAGGCGAATGCTGTCGGACTCGAATTGCCCAAGACAAGTTTTGGGGACAAGGAGTCGCTGTGACATACGGAGCTGCCAATCTGAACGATGACGCCGCAGGACCCAAGAGCACGCTTGCCAGCACGGTCTACCAGCAATTGCGTGACGATCTTCTCGGTGGTGTTCTTGAAGCCGAGAGCAAGCTGCGGGTCGAATGGGTGGTCTCCAAATATGGGGCTGGCGCTTCCCCTGTCCGCGAGGCTCTCAATCGCCTCGCCTCGGAAGGGCTTCTCGGTCGGCACGACCAGCGTGGCTTCTTCATCATGCCGGTCAGCGCGTCGGAACTCGAGGAGCTGACGCGTACCCGCTGCTGGCTCGAGGAGCGAGCGCTTCGCGAATCCATCGCCCACCGCACCGCCGAATGGGAAGAACAGCTCGTCCTGGCTCTGCATCGCCTGGGGCGCGCGTCACGTCTTTCGCCGCAAAATCTCTTCTCGCTCAACCCGGATTGGGAAAGGTTGCACCGCATCTTCCACAGGGTGCTGATCTCGGCCTGCCGGTCGCAATGGCTGGTGGGGTTTTGCGATCAGCTTTCCGATCACGCCTATCGCTACCGGCAAATGGCCAATGATGGCGAAGGCGTCCAGCGCGACGATTTCGGCGAGCATCGCCTGATCGCCGAATGTGCCCTGGATGGCAATGCCGACGCTGCCGTCGAGGCACTGATCAATCACTACCAGTTGACCGCCGCCATGTGCATGAAACGCTTCAGTCAAGGCGAAGGGTCACAGGCGGCCGCCGGCAGAGCCGAGCGCGCCCGGCGATAGCGATCGTTTTCCCGGCGGGTCTTTTGCGGCCCATTTCCCACAACCTCTGGCGTTGGCTCGACAGGCGTGAACCATCGTCTGCGGTCTTGACGGCGCGGCTGGGAACCGCGAACTCTTCGCCGCCAATGCATGCTTCGAAAAAGCGTGCTCGACGCCGCCGTTTCAGCCACTCGGGGAAGTCCTTATGAGCAATCATCTGTTCGATGCGTTCCGGTCCCGGATGCCGATGCCGGGGCGCTTGCTGATGGAAACCGATGATGGCGGCTCGCTCACCTATGGCGATATGCTGGCGCGCTCGGCGCAGCTGGCGCATGCGCTCTTGCAATTGGATGTCGAACCCGGCGACCGCGTCGCCGTGCAGGTCGAGAAGAGCCCGGAAGCGGTCCTGCTCTATCTCGCCTGCCTGCGCGCCGGCGCCGTCTTCCTGCCGCTCAACACCGCCTACACGCTGGCCGAACTGGAGTACTTCTTCAGCGACGCCGCGCCACGCCTGGTCGTCTGCGATCCGGCAAGGGCAGCCGACATCGCAGCGTTGGCGGGAAAATCGGGCGCCGCCACCGTCACGCTCGGCCGCGACGGCGAGGGATCGCTGACCGATCAGGCCTCGCGGCTGCCGGCGGATTTCCATGACGTGGCGCGCGGGCCGGATGACCTAGCGGCGATCCTCTACACGTCGGGAACCACCGGCCGCTCCAAAGGCGCCATGCTCAGCCACGAGAACCTCGCCTCCAACGCGCGCGTGCTGGTCGAGCACTGGCGCTTCACCGGAGATGATGTGCTGATCCACGCATTGCCGATCTTCCACACCCACGGCCTGTTCGTCGCCACCAACGTCATCCTGATGGCTGGCGCCTCGATGCTGTTCGAGCGGAAGTTCGATCCGGCCCGCATCGTCTCGCTGCTGCCGCGCGCCACGGCCCTGATGGGCGTGCCGACCTTCTATGTGCGCCTGCTGCAGCAGGACGGGCTGGACCGCGAGGCGGCGAAAAACATCCGTGTGTTCATTTCCGGTTCGGCGCCGCTGCTGGCCGAGACACACAAGGCCTGGCGCGAGCGCACCGGCCACGCGATCCTCGAACGCTACGGCATGACCGAGACCAACATGAACACCTCGAACCCCTATGA
>NZ_RZQG01000029.1:0-18766 GCF_003998635.1 Mesorhizobium sp. M7D.F.Ca.US.004.03.1.1 | reverse complement strand
GCATGACGCTCGCCGACATCGTGCGCTACGAACACAAGCATAACAAAGCCAATGGCGAGCAGAACCGCGACGGCCACGATGAGAACCTGTCGTGGAACAATGGTGTCGAGGGTGATGCGGACGACCCGGCCGTGGCCGCGGCTCGCCTCAACGACCAGCGTGCGCTGCTCGCCACGCTGTTTGCCTCACGCGGCACCATCATGCTGACCGCGGGCGACGAATTCGGCCGGACCCAGCAAGGCAACAACAACGCCTATGCGCAGGACAACGCGATCACCTGGCTCGACTGGGCCGGCCGCGACCAGGCGCTGGAGCGCTACACGGCGCTGCTCGCGACGCTGCGCCGAGCGATGCCCGCGCTTTCCGACACAGGTTTCCTCACTGGCCAGCCACCGGCAGGTTCGGAGATACCGGACGTCGCATGGCTGACCGAGACAGGCGCGCCGCTCGACGAACAGAGCTGGCAAGATCCGCAGCGGCACCGCCTGGTCATGATCCTGGGCGGCGCCAGCCGCCTTGCCGTCATCATCAACGGCGATCGCCGGGCCTGCATGGTCACGTTGCCCGAGCGCGAAGGATTTTTCTGGGCGCCAGCCCTGGAGACAGGCGATGCAGGGGACATCTCGCGCCCGGTATCGGGGCGGACGGTGATCTTCATGATCGAACGAGCGCAGGCCGGCACAAGGGAGAAGCGCAATGGCGGCAAGTGACGAGGCCGGATGGTGGCGCGGTTGCGTCATCTACCAGATCTATCCGCGCTCCTTCCAGGACACGACCGGCGACGGCAGCGGAGATCTCGCCGGCATTACATCGAGACTCGCCCATGTCGCCTCGCTTGGTGTCGACGCCGTCTGGCTGTCGCCTTTCTTCAAGTCGCCGATGGCCGATATGGGCTATGACGTGTCGGATTACTGCGATGTTGATCCGATGTTCGGCACGCTTGAGGATTTCGATGCGCTGGTCGCCGAAGCGCATCGTCTTGGCCTGAAGATCATCATCGACCAGGTGCTGTCCCATTCATCCGACAAGCACGACTGGTTTGTCGAAAGCCGCGCCAGCCGCGATAACCCTAAGTCCGACTGGTATATCTGGGCCGATACCAAGCCCGATGGCAGCGCGCCCAACAATTGGCTCTCCGTCTTCGGTGGCCCGGCCTGGGAATGGGATTCGACCCGCCGGCAGTATTACATGCACAATTTCCTCGCCTCGCAGCCCGATCTGAATTTCCACAATCCGGAGGTTCAGGACGCGCTTCTGGAAACGGTGCGCTTCTGGCTGGAGCGCGGCGTCGACGGTTTCCGGCTCGACACGGTCAATTACTATGTCCACGACCGCTGGCTGCGCGGCAATCCGCCTTTGGCGTCGAGCGTCGCCGGCACCAACAGCGAGACCAACACCTACCTCTACCAGGAGCATCTGTTCGACAAGACGCAGCCGGAAAACCTGGCATTCCTTCGCCGCTTCAGGGCCCTGCTCGATGAGTACGAGGATCGTGCCGCCGTCGGCGAAATCGGCGATGAAGGCCGCTCATTGCAGACGCTCGCCGCCTACACCTCAGGCCGCGACAAGCTGCATATGTGCTACACCTTCGACCTGCTCGGCCCGCAGTTCTCGGCGACACATGTGCGTGGCTGCGTCGAAGCTTTCGAGGCGACCGTTCCCGATGGCTGGGTCTGCTGGGCGTTTTCCAACCATGATGTGGTGCGCCATGTCAGCCGCTGGACAAGGTCGGGCAGCGATCCCGACGCCATCGCCAGATTCTCGATCACGCTGCTGTCCTGCCTGCGCGGCTCGATCTGCCTCTACGAGGGCGAGGAACTCGGCCTGGAAGAGGCGGAGCTTGCCTATGAGGATCTGCGCGATCCCGTCGGCATCCGCTTCTGGCCGGGCGTCAAGGGCAGGGATGGGTGTCGCACACCGATGGTCTGGGAGGCCGGCGCTGACAATGCGGGTTTCTCGACGGCCAGGCCATGGCTGCCGATACCGGCCAGCCATCGCGCCCGCGCGGTCGACGTCCAGAATGCCGACATGGCATCGGTGCTCGCGTCCTATCGGGCCGCGCTGGCGTTGCGCAGGGGGCACGAGGCGCTGGTATCAGGGTCGATCCGCTTTCTTGACGCTGAGGGCGACGTGCTCGCATTCGTCCGCGAAGGCGGCGGTGAAAGATTGCTCTGTGTCTTCAATTTCGCTGGGGAGCAACGGACTTGGCCGTTGCCGCCTGATGTCGGAGCAATCGCAAAGCTTGACGGCGATGCGGCGGTCATCGACGAGGCCGAACTTTCGTTGCCCGCGCTCGGATACTTCCTTGGTCGCCTCGATTGATGGCTCGGCCGTCTTTACTGGACGAGTACCGAGCGTCCGCAAGTCGCGCCGGTAACCCGCACATCGGCCTCGCCGACACCCACGCCAAGGGCTGAAAGCACATTGTAGAGCAGGTCGTCGACCGGTGCCGTTATACCGTTGAGGACAGCCACCACTGCTGGCTTAACCGTTCCGAGCAGGGCGGTCAGATCGATTCCCAGACCAAGCGCATTGACCGAAAGCGACAGGTTGCTGACCAGCGACGTGGTGAGCGACTGCGTGATGTTGCGCGTCGAAACGGTCTTGATCGTCTTGTTGGTGATATCGGCTGCGTCGAAGGTCAGCGTCGTCGGGTTGTTGTTGGTGATCGCGGTGGCGGCGGAGCCCATCACCTGTATCAGCGGAATGTTGATCAGCAGCAGCTTGAGGCTCACATCCGCGATTTCCGCGTCGGTGAATGTCTGCGGTTGGCTGAAGTCGCCAAAGCCTGAGCTGTTGCTGTTGGCCAGGTGTAGCGAGGCAATGCCTGGGTGCGCGGCGATGGAAACCTTGATGCTGGAAGGCCCTGTCGGACAGGTGATGTCGGTCAGTTTGGCTTCGGCATAGGCGACTTCCACATTGAGCGGCAGATTGACGGCTAGCAGGCTGATGCCGCCACCGAGACCGGGCGTGCCGACTCCGACGGTCGCCACCAGCTTGATACGCGTCTGGGCGGTGCGCACCGTGGTGCCGATTCCACCGACGGCGAGCCAAGGCGAGGATTGCGCCGGCTCGCCAATGGCAATGGTAAGCGTGGTGGCCAAAAGCCCGGGTATGGTGGCTCCGAGATTGACCTGAGCCTGGTTGGTGCCGTTCGCCAGCACGGCGGCGGCGGTCAGCATTCCCATGGCGCTGGCATCGACCCCAAGGCCTGTCGGGGTTTGTCCCAGTCCAAGGCTGCCTGCGGAGCCGAGGTCGACAAGGCTGCTGAGCGGGATCTTGACCGTGCTGGTCGACTTGGAAGCAATCGTCTGCAGGGCGACCTTGGCCGTGTTGCCAAGTCCGGGCACGTTGGCCATGGCGGTAGCAATCTGACCGACGGTCGCCTTGGAGGCCAGCACATCCGAATAGGTGCCGCCGGTCACGTTCACTTGTGTGGCAAGGGCACTTATGAAGGAGAGGACACTGACGTCGGCCGAGATCAATCCGTTGTAGTCCATGACGCTGAGCGAAATGTTGCCGCCGAGAAGACTGCCGAGAAGTGCGTTGAGGATGCCGCCATTGACGCTGGCGAGCCTCGACCCGACCGAGAACGTCGCCTGCGGCGTCATGCTGGCCGTGGCCTGGGTACCGATGACGGGAGAGGGGATCAGCGAACTCGCGAAATAGCGGGCAGGGATCTTCTTCAGGGTCACACGGACGGCATTGTAGGGGGTTACGCTGGCCTGGAAGCGCTGGCTCAAATTGGCGCCGGATGCCGCGTATCGCCCTGGCGTGACCGACACCACGGTTTTCCCGACGGCCGGAGTGATCGTCTGTCCCGAGGTTTCAACGACAACATTTGGCATGCCGTTGTCGGTCAACGTGGTCACGACCGCGGCATTGATGTTGGTGATGTTCGAGGCGGCGGTGATCGCCGCCAGATCCACCATTGCCTGCGCCTCGCGGCGCTCGGTGTAGATCGAAGCTTCGTCGATAGCTACTGCGGCCAGCGCCAGCGCCACCGGCGCCATGAGCGCCGTCATGACGGCGAAATTGGCCTTTCTGTCGCCCAGCATTAACCGGGCAAGCCGGAAGATCTCCTTGCGCTCACGCAGCAACATTCAGATGCCCCCGACCCTGATCGTTGACTGGCGCGTGATCGTGGTGCCTGGCATCGCTATGCCTGGGAAAAGATTCCAGATCGGCAGGTTGCGGGCATCGTATTGGATGGACACGACGAACTGACTTCCATCGGCCACGCTGTCATTGGCCTGGTAGGTCAGCTTGCTGACATCCACGAAAGGATATCCGCCGGCATTGTTGGTGACGAAGCTCGCCACCAGTGTTTGCCGTTCGGTCTGGTTCGTCCCCGCAATGGCTGTCCGGGCGGCGTCCGCCGCGATTTGCTGGATCGAGTTCGCCGCACCGAAATATATGCCGTATGCAACCATACCGAGCAGGATCAGGATGAAGATTGGGGAGAGCAGGGCGAACTCAACCGCCGAAGTTCCCGAAGCATCTATCCGGAATTGGCGGCCTCTGGCCATGGGAGTGAGATTGCGAACCATGGGTCTGAGCATGCCAAAGTTCGCATGCAAAAAGCGAAAACTCTTGGTGCAACCTGCGGCTGTGAATGATTGAAAGCTCGCACTAATTTAGCGGACGTCTTCTTTGACTTCTGGTTCTTGACTTAAGGTCAATCAGTACTCGGTTGAAAAGAGCTTACCTCCTGTCTAGTCTCCTGCCACCAGCCATCGGAGGGAACCGGTGGCGCGCTCAAAGGGGTCAGATATCGGCTCCGGGGCGTCAACACTTAGAAGGCGCGCCGACGGCAGCGCCGACAGGGAGAACTTCATGCTGATGAAAAACATGCTGAAGGCGACGGTGTTCGCCACAACCGTGACGCTGGCCGCCGGCACGTTCTACACGCAGGCTTTCGCCGAGACCGTCTATAACCGCGGCACCGCCGCTGAATCGGAATCGGTCGATCCGCACAAGACCTCGACGGTTTACGAAGCCAATGTCCTGCGCGACCTGTTCCAGGGCCTGGTCATGCAGGACGAGAAGGCCAATGTCATTCCCGGCGCTGCCGAGAGCTGGACAGTGTCGGACGATGGCACCGTCTATACGTTCAAGCTGCGCAAGGACGGCCTCTGGTCGGATGGCAGCCCGGTGACGGCGGATGACTTCGTCTACGCTTTCCACAGGCTGGAAGACCCGGCGACCGGCGCCGAATACGCCTCGATGCTGTATCCGGTGAAGGGTGCGGAAGACTTCAACACCAAGAAGGGCAAGCCCGAGGATATGGGCGTCAAGGCGATTGATGCAAATACCCTGGAAGTCTCGCTCAAAGCGCCGACGCCTTACTTCCTGGAGATGCTGACCCACCAGGCGACCTACCCTGTCAGCAAGGCCTCCATCGAAAAGCTCGGTGCCGACTGGATCAAGCCCGGCAATCTCGTTTCGAACGGCGCCTATACGCTGGCGGAATGGGTTCCCAACGATCACATGAAGCTGGTCAAGAATCCGAAATTCTGGGACGCTGCGACCGTCAAGTTCGACGTCGTCAACTACATCCCGACCGAGGACCGTTCATCGGCAATGAAGCGCTTCGAGGCCGGCGAACTCGACAGCTACGACGATCTCCCGACTGAGCAGCTCGCTGACCTCAAGACCAAGTTTGGCGACCAGATCCACGTCGGCCCGTATCTCGGCACCTATTATTATGCGATCAAGACCGACAAGGCACCGTGGGACAATGTCGAGCTGCGCAACGCCATCTCGATGGCGATCGACCGCGACTTCCTCGCCGAGAAAGTCTGGCAGAACTCGATGCTGCCCGGCTATTCGATGGTGCCTCCCGGCATCGAGGGCTACACGCCGGCAATGGCCAAATACGCCGACATGCCGCAGATCGACCGCGAGGACGCGGCCAAGAAAATCCTCGAGAAACTCGGCTATACACCCGAAAAGCCGCTGAAGATGGAGATCCGCTACAACACTTCGGAGAACCACAAGAACACTGCCGTGGCCATCCAGGAACAGCTGAAGCCGCTTGGCGTCGACGTCACGCTGCTCAACACCGACACCAAGACCCACTACTCCTTCCTCGAGCAGAAGGGCAACTATGACTTGGCACGTGCAGCCTGGATCGCCGACTACAAGGATCCGGAAACCTTCCTCGGCATCTCGCGCAAGGCCAGCGGCAACAATTATTCGGACTACAACAGCCCGGCCTATGAAGCGGCCATGGACAAGGCGGCCGCCGCCGGCGGCAAGCCCGAAGAGCGCATGAAGGAACTTGCCGACGCCGAACGCATCCTCGTCGATGACGTCGGCCAGATCCCGCTTCTCTACTACAGCTACCACGATATCGTTTCCTCGAAGCTGCATGGCTTCGTGGACAACGTGATGGACGTGCATCCGTCCCGCTTCGTCAGCAAGGACTAACTCCCTGGCCAAGCCGTCGCGCCCGAAGGGCGCGGCGGCGATGGTTTGCCATCGCATCGGCCCGGGAACCGGAATCGATTTTCGGCATGTCGGTGCGAAGATTTGAAGGCTAGAGCGCAACCGTCCAGTTGGACGGGCGTTGCTCTGGATCAAGCGGGGCACCGATGCTGCGATACGTATTACGGCGGCTTCTGACCGCCATCCCGACGCTATTTGTCATCGTGACCATGGCGTTTTTCCTGATGCGCGTCGCGCCAGGCGGTCCATTCAACCAGGAGCGGGGGCTGAGTCCCGAGATCAGGGCCAACCTTGAAGCCCAGTTCGGCCTCAACGATCCGCTCTGGCTGCAATTCGTCCACTATCTCGGCAATCTGCTGCGCGGCAATTTCGGCCCGAGCTACAACATGCCGGATTTCACCGTCACCGAACTTTTCGCCAAGGGACTGCCCATTTCGGTTCAGCTCGGGGCCTCGGCATTGATCCTGGCACTTCTGCTCGGGTCCGTGCTTGGTACCATTGCCGCGCTCAACCAGAACAAGCTCGGCGACTATACGGTGATTGCGCTGGCGACCGCCGGCAGCACCATCCCCACCTTCGTCATCGCACCGGTGATCCAGCTCCTGTTCGGGCTGACCTGGAGGCTGTTGCCGATCGGTGGGTGGGGCGATGGTGCTTTCATCAACAAGGTCGGCCCGGTGCTGACGCTCGCTCTGCCGCAGATCGCCATCGTCGCCCGGCTGATGCGCGGCTCGATGATCGAATCCTTGCGGTCTCACCATATTCGCACGGCACGCGCGCTTGGCCTTTCCGACTGGTCGGTGGTGGTCAAGCACGCGTTGCGCGGTGCCATCCTGCCGATCGTCTCCTTCACCGGCCCGGCAGCGGCGGCATTGCTGACCGGCTCGGTCATCGTCGAGACGATCTTCTCCATTCCGGGCGTCGGCCGCTATTTCGTCGATGCCGCGCTCAACCGCGACTACACGCTGGTGATGGGAACGGTGGTGGTGATCGCCATCTTCACCATCGTCTTCAACCTGATCGTCGACGTCATGTACGCGGTCGTCGACCCGAGGGTGCGCTATGACTGACATCGCAGCCACGGCTCCCGCCGTCATCGGCCGCTCGCTCTGGGGTGATGCCTGGGCGCGCCTCAAGGCCAATCGCGCCGCCATGTTCAGCCTGTATTACCTCGCCCTGATCGGTGTCGTCAGCGTGTTCGGGCCCTGGTTCGTGCCGCATCAATACACCACCATCTATGCCGACTATGTGCGCATGCCGCCGAGCATGTCGGCCTATCCGAAGGCCGACATGATCGAGACGGCGCTCACCGAAGCGATCAAGCGCATGCGGGTCGACATCAAGGAGTGGCGGCAGGAAGGCAACCAGGTCTTCGTCACCGTCAAGTCGACCAAGCCGATCGACGACCGCAACATCCGCTATCTCGACCGCTCCGATGCCTTTGACGACACCAAGATCGAGAGCAAGTCGCCCGACGGCCTCGAAGTGACGATGAGCGCGTCGATAAAGCAGCAATATTTCCTGTTCGGCACCGACAACACCGGCCGCGATCTTCTCTCGCGCACGCTGATGGCCGGGCGCATATCGCTGGCCATCGGCCTGCTCGCTGGCGTCGTGGCGGTGGTCATCGGCGTGGTCTACGGGGCCGCTGCCGGCTTTGCCGGCGGCAAGGTCGACGAGGTGATGATGCGCATCGTCGACGTGCTCTATTCCTTGCCCTTCATCTTCTTCGTCATCATGCTGGTGGTGTTCTTCGGCCGCAACTTCGTGCTGATGTTCCTGGCGGTCGGCGCCGTGCTGTGGCTCGACATGGCGCGCATCGTGCGCGGCCAGGCGCTGTCGATCCGCCGCCAGGAATATGTCCAGGCCGCGGAAGCCATGGGCGTCGGCCAGAGCGGTATACTGCTGCGCCACGTCATCCCCAATCTGCTCGGCCCGGTGGTGATCTACATGACGCTGCTGGTGCCGCAGGTCATCATCCTGGAGAGTTTCCTGTCGTTCCTCGGGCTCGGCGTGCAGGAGCCGATGACCAGTTGGGGCGTGCTGATCTCGGTCGGCGCCAAGAACATCGGCACCGCCAACTGGCTGCTCCTGTTTCCAGCCTTCTTCCTTGTCTCGACGCTGTTCGCGCTGAACTTCGTCGGCGACGGCCTGCGCGACGCACTCGACCCGAGAGATCGATAAAGATGGGGATCGCTGAAATGGCTGCTTCCGAAACGATCCTCAGCGTCAAAGACCTGCGTGTTCGCTTCCGCACGCTCGATGGCGCGGTCGAGGCGGTCAAGGGCATCAACATCCACGTCAACGCGGGCGAAACCGTTGCCGTGGTCGGCGAATCCGGATCCGGCAAGAGCCAGACGATGATGGCGGCGATGAGCCTGCTGGCATCGAATGGCGAAGCGACAGGCAGTGTCGATTATCGCGGCCGCAATCTTCTGACTTTAAGCAAATCCGAGCTGAACAAGGTCCGCGGCGCCAAGATCAGCATGATCTTCCAGGAGCCGATGACCTCGCTCGATCCGCTCTATTCGATTGGGAACCAGCTGATCGAACCGATCCGACGGCATCGGGGCCTGAATGCTGCGGAGGCGCACGAAGAGGCGCTCAAGCTGCTGCGGCTGGTGCATATCCCCGATCCCGAGCGACGGATGAAATCCTATCCGCACGAAATGTCCGGCGGCCAGCGCCAGCGTGTCATGATCGCCATGGCGCTTGCCAACGACCCTGACATATTGATCGCCGACGAGCCGACGACGGCGCTCGACGTGACGATCCAGGCGCAGATCCTGATGCTTTTGGCCGAATTGCAGCGCAAGCTCGGCATGGCGATCGTCTTCATCACCCATGATCTTGGCATCGTCCGGCGCTTTGCCGACCGGGTCTATGTCATGCGTCAGGGCGAGGTTGTCGAGGAGGGGGAGGCCGAAGCCATCTTCGTCAACCCGCAACATGCCTATACGAAAATGCTGCTGGCGGCCGAGCCGACCGGCAGCAAGGCACCGCCGCCCGCCAATGCCCCGGTGCTGCTCGAAGGCAGGAATGTCGAGGTGACGTTCAAGATCGGCGGCGGCTTTCTTGCCGGTGAGCCGCTGATGCTACGTGCCGTCGACCACATTTCGATCAGGCTGCAGCGCAACCAGACCATCGGCATCGTCGGTGAATCCGGCTCCGGCAAATCGACCCTCGGCCGCGCCCTGCTGCGGCTGTTGCCGAGCGACGGCCTGATCCGTTTTGGCGATCGCGACATCTCCCAGGCCGACCGGCAGGCGATGCGGCCGCTGCGACGCCAGATGCAACTCGTCTTCCAGGACCCGTTCGGCTCGCTGTCGCCGCGCATGACTGTCGGCCAGGTCATCACCGAAGGGCTGCTGGTGCACGAGCCGAATCTTTCGGGCAAGCAACGCGACCTGCGTGCGGTCGAGGCCCTGCGCGAGGTCGGCCTCGATCCCAATGCCCGCAACCGCTATCCGCACGAATTCTCCGGCGGCCAGCGACAGCGCATCGCCATTGCCCGCGCCATGATCCTGAAGCCCAAGCTGGTGGTGCTGGATGAGCCGACCTCGGCGCTCGACCGCTCGGTGCAGAAACAGATCGTCGAACTGCTGCGCAAGCTGCAGGCAGATCACGAACTGTCCTACCTCTTCATTAGCCACGATCTGTCGGTCGTGCGCGCCATGGCCGACTACATCATTGTCATGAAGCAGGGCAAGATCGTTGAGGAGGGGCCGACCGAGGCGATCTTCAGCAATCCGCAGCACGTCTACACTCAGACGCTGATGGCCGCGGCGATCGACGTCACGCGGTTTCGCCTGAGCGCCTGAGCCACTGGAAGGCAGTAGCCGCAGATGGTCTGTTCACTCAGTCCGTTGACCGCGGGCACTTGTTTGCCCGTACCGCGACCATGGCATCTTGTTGCTGCTTCAGCCGGTCGATCCTGGCCGTTTCGCGGCCGGCGACTGCGGTCTTCACGCGCGAGCCGCCCAGCAGCCAGCGCGGAACACTGGTGTTCACGACCTTGCCGCGGGTGATTGCGGTTTGCGAGATGTTACGGGCAATGTCTCCCAGCGCGCTGTTGAGCTCGGTGCATGTCATCGAATCGTATTTCGCCGGATCGACGGTTCTGCTGATCGATGAACAGCCAGCGACAAGAAACAGTGCAATCATCAGGGCCGGTGGCAAGGCTGTCGTCGAATTCAAATTCATGTCGCATCCGGCTCGCCGTTTCATCGACCCATAGTATCCACCGAACTATCTAGGGCCGAAGGCCATTTCGTCAAAGTTTGCGACTGCGAAGGACCCTGCCACTGCGCTCAGCCTTACCGGCTAAGGCAGGAACATTCTCGGGCACTCGAAGTTGGTACCCGTCGAGTGCTTTAATTCAATCACTGGTAAACGGAGAGAGCCCGTCTCGGCTGACGCCGGGGCGGGCTTTTCGCGCATTTTGGTGATCTCCGGCCACAACGGTTGTCGGGCTGTTTATTCAATTCCCTAGAAATTCTCACGCTGCTTCGGCGACGATTGTAGTCGGGGCGTAACCGCCGAGCACTGCCTGGGCGATGTCGGTCTCATTTTCATCGACATGAGCCGTCACCAAAACGATCCCCTCAGCACTACTGCGATCATCCGTCTTCACGGCTGTCACGGTGAATGTTCCAAGCAGGCCGCCAGCAATGCCGCCGCAGACCGCACCTGCGACCGCTGTCGCCCATACGCTCGCAGCACTGATGCCGTCGGCTGCAACTGCGCTCAGGCAGGTCAACCCGCCAGCGGCAGCGCCAAGGATGGCCCCCAAAGCGGAAGCCCACAGAGATCCCACTTCGTCATTGTAAGGTCCGATGACGGCAATCTGTACCCGAGGAATTCCGGCCGCCACAAGGTCGCCGGCGACCCGGGCCGCTTGGGCATGGGAATCAAAAAGTCTGCTGATTGTTGGCATGGTCACTCAAGGCTTTTGGCTATTCGGCAGCGTGTCGGTGACGAAGGATGCGGCAATCAGGTCGTCGCTTTCAATTCGGCCCTGGCGGTCCCCCATGATGGCAGCGACCTTGTGGAAGGCCTTCATTTCGCACTCGGTAATTTGGGCCTCCTCCATCTTGGCCTTGAGGTCAGCGACGCGCATCCCCAAGGCATGGGATCTTGCAGTCTCAATGTTCGACATGATGATGGTCATCCGTTTCATTTTTGATGGTCTTTGCGCCCAACCAACCGAACTTGGGGCAAGTGCAAAAGGTTCCCAGGTCGGGCTTCGGTCGGGCAGGGAACCGGACCTAAGTCCGATCGCAAAACGCAATGGTCTTATCTGGGATGTCGCTCGGAACGGCCACTGCTTGCGATCGTTGTCCGCTGCACGTTTGCGGGAGGAAGCTGATGGAGAGGAGTGTTGGCCAAGCGCGCTGGTTGCTCGCACCGGTCTTCGCCGTGGCCATCACCTTCATGGTGATGGGCATAGTTCTTGGCTGAGCATCCCGGAGGTCGCCCACGAGTTTTACACATCGGCGCTGTTATGTCCCTTCCTGCGCTGATAGGGTTCGCTCGCTGTACCTGTGTGGCGGGCGAACCCTCAACTTTCACGAGCGGCAGCTCGTAGCATTCAGGCGAGTCAGATTCTGTGAGCTTTCGGACGGCGCGTCGGCAAATGGTTTGTCGGTCACGCCAGCATTCAATTTGATCCAGAGATCCAAAATTTGTCGGCTGGGCGCGTCAAGGAAAAACGACCCGACTCCCAAGAGCCGGGCCGTGGGTCGGGGGATCAGTAGCCGTCGTTTTCGATCACCACCGGGCGGTGGTGGCGGTGAGTGGAGACGGAGCCTGTCACGACGACGGTGTCTCGACGATGATGCCGGCGCCCATGGTCATAGAACGCAACCTCGCCGTGGCGGCGATGGTGCAAGCGCTGGCCATCTTCGTTGATGATCTTGACGCTGTTTTGGTGTCGATGGTGGGTTCTGATAACCACATCGGCCTCGGCTGCCGAAGCCATAACGGGCAATCCCATGGAAAGCGCCAACGCGCACATGATCATTGTTTTCATTGCAGTTTCTCCATTTCCTTAATTAGCCCTTCGTTGGATAACTGCCTCTGATCACTTTGGTTCCGGCCTTCCAACGACCAGCCCGAACACTTGCGGCAAGTCGAAGAACGGGCGATCGCCTCGCCTCTCGCTGATGACACTTGCAAAGAACGATCTGCCTCGCCGCATCAGTCTCGCCCACGTCAGGCAGCACAACGATCTGTCCCCAAAAATCGCAATATCTGGCCACTGCCTCCGGCAGTTCCTTGCTGCGCATGCCGGAGATGGTAGCGACATCACCTTCGCGACAGTTGGTCTTTCCGGAGAACTGCGCAGCCGCCGCCACTATTTCGCTTGACCGCTCGTCGCCCGCCTGGGAGGGCGCGCGGGAGGCAGGCCAGCGCAACGGCTGTTGTGAGAACCAATTTGCGCATGATGCCTCCGAGCCTGACCGGCATTCTGTTGCTGCAATTCACCGGACCTTCGCTCGACCTGGCCAAACGATGGAACATTAGGCGAGCCTAATGGTTCTATTTCTCACAGCCGGCACGGTTTGTCGTCTGCTGCAGATCAGTCGGCAAAGGCTGGTCGGCCCGCGTTCTCCGCCAGAGGCGCGGGCATCCCCGAGGCAACAGGAGAGAGATTATGAACAACATCATTTGGCTCGTCGGAGCGGTGGTCATCGTCCTAGCGATATTGAGCTTTTTCGGCCTTCGTTAAGCGCGACGTGAGCGATGTCCATCGACCCTCTATCTGAATGTGATCAGCCGAAGCGGACACTGCGAAAGCGCCGCAAGCGGCCGGCCGAAGATCGACACGATGGCAGGGATGGCATTGCCTCTGTGCCATCCGAGGAAAAGAGCTTTCGCATCTGGTTCCTGTCCAATGAAACAGGCATCACCGCGGATCAGGCTTGCGAACTTGTCGACAGGATCGAGACAGACGGCGCGGCATTGTTGAATGCCGCGCGGCTCATGAAAATTCACTCGCAATGACCGGCAAACCTGTAGTCGTCGGCGACTTCGAGAAGCTCACTGGCGCGACGTGCTGACAACGAAAGACAAGACTCCCAGCCTGTCTCCCCAAGGAGCAAGCCATCTCGCTTGTTTTCAGGCGGGATATCAGGTTGAGCGCCAAAGTCGGGATGCGCTAACACTTTGTTTTTTCTGGTCGGAGTGGCAGGATTTGAACCTGCGACCCCCTCGTCCCGAACGAGGTGCGCTACCAGGCTGCGCTACACTCCGTGACCAGACCGCGGGCTTATAGCCGCCACATCTCGTTCCTGCAAGCGGCAATGGCAGCGCTTCTGTCGCATTTCGTCCGCTTTCTCAGGGCATTTCCGCAAGGCCCGGATTTCGGTCCGGGATAAACGTGGCTTAAAGCCTTGTGTGCTAAGCCTCAGCTCTCGATAGATCGTATTTTCTGCCGCCTGGAGTTCTGCTGTCTTGCCCCCAAAAATCGTTGGCGACGCCCGGCCCAACAGTTTCGAATTCGAAACCGAAGCGCTGATCAAGGCGTCCGGCTTTCGCGAATATGACGCGCGCTGGTGGTTCGGCCGTCCCGGCTCCGCGCAACTGCCGGAGCTCAACCTGATCGGCGTCCAGGCGCTCGGCATGGGGCTTGGCACGCTGATTCGCCGTCTCGGCGCCGGTCCGGATATCGTCACCGGACATGATTTTCGCGCCTATTCGCTGTCGATCAAGCTGGCGCTGGTGTCCGGACTGATGGCGGCGGGCGCTCGCGTGAGGGATATCGGCCTGGCGTTGTCGCCGATGGCCTATTTCGCTCAGTTTGCCTTGGATACGCCCTCGGTCGCCATGGTCACCGCTTCGCACAACGAGAATGGCTGGACAGGCGTCAAGATGGGCGCGGCGCGGCCGCTGACTTTTGGTCCCGAAGAGATGAGCGCGCTGAAGGCGATCGTGCTGGGCGGCGATTTCGACCTTGTCGGCGGCGGCTCCTATGATTTCGTCCATGATTTTCGCGCGACCTATCTCGACGATCTGACCCGCGACAAGCGCATCACGCGAAAGCTGAAAGTGGTCGCCGCTTGCGGCAACGGCACCGCCGGCGCCTTTGCCCCGCAAGCGCTGCAGCGCATCGGCTGCGAGGTCATCCCGCTCGATGTCGAACTCGATCATACCTTCCCGCGCTACAATCCCAATCCTGAGGACATGCGGATGCTGCATGCCATCAGGGACAAGGTGCTGGAGACCGGTGCCGATGTCGGCCTTGGCTTCGACGGCGATGGTGATCGCTGCGGTGTTGTCGACAATGAAGGCAACGAGATTTTTGCCGATAAGGTCGGTGTGATGCTGGCGCGGGATATTTCGAGCCAGCATCCGGGCTCGACCTTCGTCGTCGACGTCAAGTCGACCGGCCTGTTCAACACAGATAGCGTGCTGCGTGCCAACGGCGCCGTCACCGATTACTGGAAGACCGGCCACTCCTACATCAAGCGCCGCGTCGCCGAGCTTGGCGCGGTCGCCGGTTTCGAAAAGTCGGGCCATTTCTTCTTCAACCCGCCGATCGGCCGCGGTTACGACGACGGTCTGGTCACCGCCATCGCCATCTGCCAGATGCTGGATCGCAGCCCCGGCAGTTCGATGGCCGATCTCTACCGCGCGCTGCCGCTGACCTTCGGCACGCCAACCATGTCGCCGCACTGCGCGGACGATGTGAAGTATGGCGTGGTCGAGCGGGTGGTTGCCGACTTTCAGGCCATGAAGCGGGACGGAATGGTTTTCGCCGGCCAGAAGATCGCAGATCTCATCACCGTCAACGGCGTGCGTGTCGTCGCCGAGGACGGCACCTGGGGGCTGGTTCGCGCCTCGTCAAACAAGCCGGAGCTCGTGGTGGTCGTCGAAAGCCCGGTATCGTCGCAGCGTCGCCGGCAGATGTTCGACGCCGTCGACGCCGTGCTGCGCCGCAGCCCCGAAGTCGGTGCCTACAATCAGACGTTTTGAAATGGTAATCGAATGACCGAGCGGATTGTCAGTTTTGTCATGAGCGGTGGCGTCGGCTCGCGGTTGTGGCCGCTGTCGCGCGAGGACAATCCCAAGCAGTTCCACGATCTGTCAGGCAACGGCTCGATGCTGGCCAAGACCTTGCGCCGGCTGACGGCCCGACCGGAAGGCGAAACGCCGATCTTCCTGATCGCCGCGGAGCGCCATGCCGATCGTGTCCACGCCGATCTTGCTGGTCTTGACCTCGCGGGCGGCGGTCCGCTGTTCGAGCCGACGGGGCGCAACACAGCCGCCGCCGTGGCGCTGGCGACGCTGCGCACACTGTCCGAGTTCGGCGACAGCCTGGTGCTGGTGGTGCCGTCGGACCATGAGATATCGACCCCGCGCCAATTCTGGCAGAGCGTAGAAGCCGGCACCGAGGCAGCACGCGAGGGCAGGCTGGTGGTGTTCGGCATCAAGCCGACACAGCCCGAGACCGGCTACGGCTATATCGAGGTCGCGACCGAAAGCGGCGGCCCCTTCGACGTGTCGCGCTTCGTCGAAAAGCCGGATATTGCGACCGCGCAAACTTATCTCAAGGCCGGAACTTTCTACTGGAACACCGGCATCTTCCTGTTTCGCGCCGGCGCCATGCGTGACGCCTTTATGGCGTTCCAGCCTGATATCTGGCAGGCCACCGAAGCAGCCTACAAGGCAGCGACATCGGACCTGTCCGGCCTCTACATGCCGCTTGAACTCTACGCCGCCATCCCGTCGAACTCGATCGACTACGCCATCATGGAGCGGGCAAGAGACATCGCCATGGTGCCGGCAGGCTTCCGCTGGAACGATCTCGGCTCGTGGCAGTCACTGCTCGATGTCGGCCCCGCCGACAACCAGGGCAATGTCATCATTGGCGATGTCGTCGCCATCGATTGCGAAAATTCCTACATCCGCAGTGACGGCCGCCTGCTGTCGGCGATCGGCATGAAGGACGTCGCCATCGTCTCGACATCGGACGCCACCTTCGTCGCCCCGGTCAGCCACAGCCAGCACGTCAAGAAGATCGTCGAGCAACTCGAAAAATCGGGCCGGCTGGAAACCAGGTTCACGCCGGCGCAAGACCGCGTCATCGAAAGCGGCGCCTGGCGCCGGCGCGTGCACCACTGGCTGTTTCAGGAGACCTTGCCGCTGTGGTCGACATCAGGCGTCGACGAACGCCATGGTGGTTTTCATGAGGCGCTCGGCCTGGACGCCTCACCGCTGATGAAGCCCAAGCGCATGCGCACCATGGCAAGGCAGGTCTATGCCTTCGCCGTCGCCCGGGCGCGCGGCTGGGACGGTCCGGCCGACCGGTTGATCAGCCACGGCATCGCCTTCATGGCCGGGAAGGGCCGCACCGACAGGGGTGGCTGGGTTCGCACGCTGAATGTCGACGGTTCCGTCGCCGACGCCACCGAGGATGCCTACGATCATTCCTGCGTACTCCTGGCACTGGCGCATGCGCATATGTCGGGCAATCCCGACGCCTTGCGGCTCGGCGAGGAAACCCTCGCCTTTCTTGATGCGCATCTCGAAGACAGCCGCATGACCGGCTTCCTCGAAACATCGGACGGCAAAGGCGAGCGCCGCTCCAACCCGCACATGCACCTGCTCGAAGCTTTCATGGCCTGGCATCAGGCCACAGGCGAGCGCGCCCATCTGCGCCGCGCGGCGCGCATCATCGACCTCTTCCGCAGTCATTTCTTCGATCCGGAAAGCTGGACGCTTGGCGAGTATTTCGATGCCGAATGGAAACCCTCCGCCGGCGAGAAAGGCTCATGGACCGAGCCCGGCCACCATTTCGAATGGGCCTCATTGCTGGTCGATTTCGCCGGGCGCAGCGGCCAGGCCGAGTTGAGCGGCTTTGCCAGGAAACTCTATGCCTCGGCCATCGCCAATGGCCTCAACCGCGCCACCGGCCTTGCTTATGGCGCCGTCTCGCGGCAGGGCCTGCCGCTCGACCTGATATCACGCAGCTGGCCGCAGGCCGAAGCGGTGAAGGCGGCGATCGCGCTGGACGGTTCGGGTGGCCCTGACCTCAAGCCGGAGATCGAGGCACGCGTCGGCAGGCTGTTCCGCTGGCACATCGACCCGGCGCCGCTCGGCCTGTGGATCGACCGCATCGACGAGCGCGGCCGCTCGCTGGCGACGGATGTGCCGGCCAGCATCTTTTATCATCTGGTCTGTGCGCTGACGCAATATCTGGACAGCACATCAGACAAAGCCGCGTAGGATCGGCTCAGTAAGGGCTCGCCACGTCGCCCGTCTCGACATAGATCGACTTCAGCTGTGAATAGAGCGCCAGCGCCGCCAGAGAATTCTCACGACCGATGCCTGACTGCTTGAAGCCGCCGAACGGGATCTCCACCGGCGTCAGATTGTAGGCGTTGATCCAGCAGGTACCGGCCTGCAGCTCGGCGATGACGCGGTGGGCGCGCGGCAGGTCGCGCGTGAAGACGCCGGCGGCGAGACCGAATTCGGTGTCGTTGGCGCGGTCGATCACCTCGTCCTCGCCGTCGAATTTCAACACGCTCATCACTGGCCCGAAAATTTCTTCACGGGCGATGCGCATGCCATCGGTGACGCCGGTGAACACCGTCGGCTCGACGAAGAACCCGCCCTGAAAACCCTGCAACGTAGGCACATTGCCGCCACAGGCGAGAACGGCGCCATCCTGCTTGCCGATGTCGATATAGCCGACCACCTTGTCGTGCTGCGCCTTGGAGACCAGCGGGCCCATCTGGGTTTCGGGATCGAGCGGATCGCCGATGCGGATTTTTTTGGTCCGCGCTATCAGACGGTCGACAAAGCGGTCGTGGATGCCGCTCTGCACGAAGACGCGCGTGCCGTTAGAGCAGATCTGGCCGGTCGAATAGAAATTGCCGAGCATGGCGCCGCCGATGGCGTTCTCGATGTCGGCATCGTCGAAGACGATCAGCGGCGACTTGCCGCCGAGCTCCATCGTCGCGTGCTTCATTTTCGAGCCGGCGAGCGACAGCACCTTGCGGCCGGTCGGGACGGAGCCAGTCATCGAGACCTTGGCGACGACATCGTGGCCGACAAGCCCGGCGCCGACATCGCCATAGCCCTGCACCACATTGAACAGCCCATCGGGCAGGCCGGCCTCGCTGTAGATCTCGGCCAGCGCCAGCGCCGACAGCGGCGTGTTTTCCGATGGCTTGAACACCATGGCGTTGCCCATGGCGAGCGCAGGTGCTGATTTCCAGCCGGCGATCTGGATCGGGTAGTTCCAAGCGCCGATGCCGACACAGACGCCGAGGGCCTCGCGCCTTGTGTAGGCGAAGGGCCCGCCGAGATC
>NZ_RZQG01000299.1:0-6437 GCF_003998635.1 Mesorhizobium sp. M7D.F.Ca.US.004.03.1.1 | reverse complement strand
TCAATTGAGATTTCAGCCGGATCGGTTTAGAAAAACTCAAATGGCCATGCTCAATCGCGTCCATCTCAACGGCCTTCGCGCCGTCGAAACCGTTGCCCGTCTCGGCTCCCTAGCCGCGGCGGCCGGCGAGCTCACCGTTTCCGTCAGCGCCGTCAGCCAGCAGATAAGCCGCACCGAAAAGCAGCTCGGCCAGGCGCTGTTCGAGCGGACGGCGAGCGGTCTCGTGCTGACCGAATTCGGCGCCGTTTTCGCTGCCCGCCTCGGTGCCGGATTTCGCGAGCTAGCCCAGGCCGTGGCGCTGGCCGATGAGGCGACGCAGTGCACATTGGTGGTTTCGGTGGCGCCGGCCTTTGCCTCGAAATGGCTTTTGCCGCGACTGTCGCGTCACTTCGACCGGCATCCCAACGTGCTGCTGCGCATCGACGCGTCGGTGCGGTTGGCCAATCTCGATCACTCAGACATCGACATCGCCATCCGGCTCGGCGACGGCAAATGGCCGGGCGTGCGCACGGAACTACTCCTGACGCAGGAAGTCTTCCCGGTCTGCGCGCCGGCGATCGCCCAAAAACTGAAGTCGATCGAGGACCTTGCCCAGACCTGCGCCATCACCGACGAGCGGGCGATGATCAACTGGGAAAGCTGGTTCGAGGCGGCTGGTGTTCCACCGGTCACCTTCCTGAAGGGGGCGCGTTTCACCGACCCGATGCTTTGCCTGGAATCGGCGATTGCCGGCCATGGCGTGATGCTGGGCTGGCAATTGCTCACCGCGGATGCGCTGGCCGATGGGCGGCTCGTGGCGCCTTTCGGAATCCGCGCTCAGAGTGGGCTCGGCTATTGGCTGGTGACCTCCGCCACCCGGTCTGAAAGCCGCAAGGTCAGGGATTTCAAGGTCTGGGTCCGCGAGGAGATCGAGGCGACAATGGCGCAGTTCAGGTCGCTTGAAAGCGCGGCCTAGGTCTGGCCCAGCGCAATCGCGGTGGAAAGGATGCGGACTGCGGTCTATGTAAGACCATATCAAAACATTACGGCAGGCAGGATCATGACCACACATACGCGCGGCGTTTCCGCATCGATCGACCCGGTGAAGCTCGACAGGCTGGCGGAAGTTGCCATCAAGGTCGGGCTGCAATTGCAGCCAGGACAGGATCTGGTGCTAACATCCTCCATCGCGGCGCTGCCGCTAACCAGGCGGATCGTCGAGCACGCCTACAAGGCCGGTGCCGGGCTGGTGACGCCGATCTTCAACGATGACGAGATGACGCTGGCGCGCTACCGCTTCGGCGCCGATGCGAGCTTCGACCGCGCCGCCGGCTGGCTTTATGAAGGCATGGCGAAGGCCTTTTCCAACAATGCGGCAAGGCTGGCCGTACGCGGCGAGGATCCGTCGCTGCTGTCGGCGCAGGATCCGGCGAAAGTGGCACGTGCCAACAAGGCCAATTCGATGGCCTACCAGCCGGCGCTGGAAAAGATCACCGGCTTCGACATCAACTGGAACATCCTCGCCTATCCGGACCTCGCCTGGGCCAGGCAGGTTTTTCCGGAAGACAGCGACGACGTAGCTGTAGCCAAGCTTGCCGACGCCATCTTCGCTGCCTCGCGGGTCGATGTGGAGGACCCGATCGGCAATTGGACGGCGCATAATGCAGCGCTTCGCGGCCGCACCGAATGGCTCAACGGCCATAATTTCCACGCGCTGCACTTCACCGGACCGGGCACCGACCTGACCGTCGGACTGGCGGACGGCCATGAATGGATGGGCGGCGCCTCGACCGCCAAGAACGGCATCACCTGCAATCCCAACATCCCGACCGAAGAGGTCTTCACCACGCCGCATGCAAAGCGCGTCGAGGGCCATGTTTCCTCGACCAAGCCGCTCTCCTACCAGGGCACGCTGATCGACGAGATCTCGGTGCGTTTCGAGGCGGGCAGGATCGTCGAGGCCAAGGCATCGAAAGGCGAGGACGTGCTGAAGAAAGTGCTCGACACCGACGAGGGCGCGCGCCGCCTCGGCGAGGTGGCGCTGGTGCCGCATTCCTCGCCGATCTCGGCGAGCGGGCTGTTGTTCTTCAACACGCTGTTCGACGAGAACGCCGCCTGCCACATCGCGCTCGGCCAGTGCTATTCGAAGTGCTTCGTCGACGGCGCCTCGCTCAGCCAGGACGAGATCGCGGCGCGCGGCGGCAACAAGAGCTTCATCCACATCGACTGGATGATCGGTTCGGACAAGATCGACATTGACGGCGTTCACAAGGACGGCCGCAAGGTGCCAGTGATGCGCAAGGGCGAGTGGGCCTGACCACTTGCGGAGGGGCCGATGACCTTCGACCTGGCGGTCAAGCGTATCTACGAGCCACCCGCTCCCGATGACGGGCAGCGGGTTCTGGTCGACCGGATCTGGCCGCGCGGTGTCAGCAAGAAGGACGCCGCGCTGGCATTGTGGTTGAAGGACATCGCGCCGAGCGACGAGTTGCGCAAATGGTTCGGCCACGAGCCGGCGCGCTGGGCGGAGTTTCAGGAGCGTTATGGCGCTGAGCTGGATGGAAATGGCGAGGCGGTGGGTGAATTGCTTGGCCTGCTTCGCCACGGCAAGGTGACGCTGCTCTATGGCGCGCATGACGAAGCCCACAACAATGCGGTGGCGCTGGCAGGGTATTTGCGTACGGGCTGAGGCGCCTACGTCTGCGACGCCGGCCATCGGCGAAAGCCGTGGCTACATCTGATCTCCACCCTTGCGGGGGAGATTGGCAGCGTCGCCGTCTCGCTACGCTACTTCACTGCCGCTTCATAAACCTCAGCCTTGAATCCAACCAGAACCCGATCCCCGACCTCCAGCACCGGTCGCTTGATCATGGTCGGCTTAGCCAGCATCAGCGCTTTGGCCTTCTTTTCGTCGAGGCCCTGCTTGTCCTTGTCCGGCAACTCGCGGAACGTCGTGCTCGCCTTGTTGAGCAGCCTTTCCCAGCCGGCCTTTCCGACCCAGCCATCCAGACGCTTGGCGTCCAGCCCCTCGGCCCTGAAATCGTGAAACCGGTACGCCACGTCATGGCCCTCCAGCCAGACGCGCGCCTTTTTGACCGTGTCGCAGGTGGTGATGCCGTACATCGTGATCGTCAAAACAGTGGCCCTTCGGATTTCGAATCTGATCGCAGACTAAGGACGCTCTGCGCGCTTTGCCAGCGCTCTGCGGCGTGCCTTTGGTTTTGCCCTTGCCAATACTAAGGATTTTTCCTAAGTATATCGAGCCCCTTTTGACAGCGCCTCGACACCGACCATGACAAGCCTTCAGACCGCAACTCCCGGCCCTCCAACGATCGACGGCATCTTTCGCGCTCTTGCCGACCCGACGCGGCGACGCGTTGTGGAGCGACTGAACCGCAGTCCAGCCTCGGTCAGCGAACTCGCAGAGCCTTTCGAGATGGCGCTGCCGTCCTTCATCGAGCATCTCAAGGTGCTTGAGATCTGCGGACTGGTGCGCTCGCAAAAGACCGGCCGGGTCAGGACCTATCAACTGGCAGCCGAGCCATTGAAGCTCGCCGAAAACTGGCTGGCCGAACAGCGCACGCTGTGGGAGCGCCGCCTCGACCAGTTCGACGCCTATGTAATGACCCTCAAGGAGAAAGAAGAATGAGCTATCTCTTCAAGCCGGATCCCAGACTGGACCTCGTGCTGGAGCGCGTCATCGACGCGCCGCGCGAATTGCTGTGGCGCGCCTTGACGACGCCGGAGCATGTCAAACAGTGGTTCACGCCGAAGCCGTGGATGATCACCGACTGCGAGATCGACCTCAGGCCGGGCGGGCTGTTCCGGACGCGCATGCAGTCGCCTGACGGCAACGAGGTCAACGACCGCCATTGCTGCTATCTCGAAATCGCGCCGAACGAGCGGCTGGTTTGGACGGACGCACTGCTGCCGGGCTACCGGCCGTCTGGAGAGCCGTTCATCACCGCAGTCATTTCCCTCCAACCGGATGGCCGGGGCACGCGCTACAGCGCCACCGCCATCCACCGCGACGAGGCGACCCGCAACAACCACGAAGAGATGGGTTTCTTCGACGGTTGGGGCACGGTGGCCGATCAGCTTGCGCAGTATGTGAAGACGATCTGATCTTCTCACATGACGGCCAGGACGTGGTCCTGGCCGTCATGCTTGTTTTCAATCCAGCAGCAGACAGAGCGGGCTCCCTAAAGCCGGTGGTATTTCCGCCTCAATAGTAGAAGCGCTCTTCGGTGATCTTGCCGTTCTTGACCGTGTAGAGGCCAACTTCATCCATGGTGACACGCTCGCCAGTGGCCTTGGGCGTTATGTCGAACTTGAAGCGCACCGCGAACTGGTCGCCGTTGACATAGGGGCCCTCGACCGAGCCGCCATGCACTTCGTTGTTCTCCTGCCACCATTGGCCCTTCTGCCTGAGCGCCTCCTTGCCACGGGCGATGGCCATTGGCCCTTCCATGGCTTCGAGGCTGACGATATCATCGGCATTGTACTTCTCGGCAGCACCGACATGATCGCCCTGCTGGAGCAGCTCGGTGAAATCCTTGGCAATTTCCGCGATGGTCATTTGTGTTCCTCCTGTTCAGACGCACTGCAAATAGGGAACGATTTGCTGGCCGGCCATCGTCAGTCCGCGCTTTAGCTGACAAGCCATGTCAGGATGATGGTCGCGCGGACCAGGTGACGATGATTTAAGGCGTTTACATCGCGGGCCGGGCATCGTCCTGGCCCGTCAATGGCCAATGGTGAGGCACATCGTACCGACCTTCCTGGATGAAGCTATGGACGAGCGCAAAACCCCGCACTGTCCAACTGATGGGGTTAATCGCCCTTTCGCGAATTTTGGGCACTCCCACTTTGTCGCGAAGCAGCGTGATATGCGGTTCAATGGACTTTGTGAGAAAGAACTTTAACGGGCTATCCGAAATCACTGCCGTGAGGTTTCGCCAGAACTCTTGCAGCGAAGGATTGCCGTCGCTGCTGCGTAAAACAAGCGCGCCACCGCCAAAAGCGCACAAACGATCAAAAGAAACGTCGAATGGTTTTGCGACAATCATCGAGCCGATGTGGTGAGCGAGTTCGACCAAGCCGTCCGGCAGTCCGTCATGGTCGCCGAGTCCAACAAGCGAGATGTGATTGGCAATTATTTTCCCTTTCAGCCCGAGTTCCTGGCGCCAAGCGGTCGCTTGTAGAGCGACAGGGTCGGCGATGGTGCCTTCCATCAGGTGACAGAAGAACAACCGATCAGTGCGACGACGCCTGTTCCGCTCATGCCAATTGAAAGATGTTTGACCGTTTTCAGCTGTGTTGAATGTGGGCAGTTCATTCATGTCATTCCTCCTTTGCGCCACCCACCTCCGCCAAGCTGGAAATTTTAGAACAAAAAGGGAACAAATCAAGCAAAAACGAAGCGAGCGTTGGTGCTTTCCGCATCAGCGCCCGCGAGTTCAACGGTTGAAGAAGCTGAGTTGGACTTGAAGCCTACGCCCCGTAGCCGATGATGCCCTTGACCTCGAGAAAATCGTGGGTCGCCCAGTCGGCATATTCGCGACCGTTGCCCGACTGCTTGTAGCCGCCGTGCGACGTGTGCTCCGTTTCAGGTATCGATGAACTAACCTGGCAGGATGGGGCAGTTGGCGCCACGGCGCAGGCTGATATGCGCCACGTCGCCGGCGCTGAATTGAAAACCCTCGGCCTGGCGCGGTGCATCGATGACAACAGCTGCGCCTTGCTCGAGCTCGGCATGGAGGCGCAGCGTGCGTCCGTGAAAGACGATGCTGTTGACGCGCGCCGGCGCGGTGCCGGGCGCTGCTTCGGTCATCGCCAGCAAATCCTCCGGGCGCACACCAATGGTCTGCATCTCGCCTTGCCCGGGTGACTGGCCGGTTTCAGCGACGGCCTCCAGCGGCAGGGTGCCGGCAGTGAAACGCAGGCGATCGCCGTCGCGGCCGATAAACCGTGATTGCAGGAGATTCATGGTGCCGATGAAGCTCGCCACAAACTTCGTGGCGGGCCGGTCATAGAGCGTCGCCGGCGGCGCGATCTGCTCGATGCGTCCCTTGTTCATGACGACGATACGGTCGGAGATCGACAGCGCTTCGGTCTGGTCATGGGTGACCATGACGAATGTGGTGCCGAGCCGCGACTGCAACCGCTTCAGTTCAACCTGCATCTGTTCGCGCAGATGCGCATCGAGCGCCGACAGTGGCTCGTCGAGCAGGAGCACGCGTGGCTCGCAGACGATTGCGCGCGCTAGCGCGACACGCTGGCGCTGGCCGCCCGACAGCTCGGAGACGCGGGCGCCAAGCTTGTCCGCGAGACCGACCATGTCGAGGGCTTCGCCGGTGCGCTTTGCCTGCTCGCTGCCGGAAAGCTTGCGCAGCGACAGGCCGAAGCCGACATTTTCGGCGACATTCATATGCGGAAACAGCGCGTAGTCCTGGAAC
>NZ_RZQG01000298.1:0-6437 GCF_003998635.1 Mesorhizobium sp. M7D.F.Ca.US.004.03.1.1 | reverse complement strand
ATTCTGGCCTCCATGGCGGCGATGCTGCCATTGGGAGCATCGGCGGCGCGGCGCCCGCGCCAATCCGCGCCAAAAACCTTCGACTACGGGCCGGCCAAGCTCGACATCTACGCGCCCGATGGTGCAAGCGGCCTGCCGGTCGTCTTTTTCGTCCATGGCGGCACCTGGCAGTTCGGCAAACGCAGCCAGGTTGATGCCAAGCCGGCCTTCCTGCTGGCCAACGGCTTCTGCTTCGTCTCCATCGATTACCGCATGTTGCCTAAGGCCGATGTCGCCACCCAGGCGCACGACGTCGAAAAAGCCTATGCCTATATCAGGGCCAACATTGCCCAGCATGGCGGCGACCCCAACCGCATCGTCGGCATGGGCCATTCGGCCGGCAGCCATCTGATTGCACTGACCGGCACGCGCGGTGGGCTGCCCGGCGTCGCGGCGTTCATTCTCGACGATACAAGGGCCTACGATCTTGCCGCGCTTGCCAAAAATGGCGGCATGGTTCGGGCCTATGCACGGGTCTTCTCCGATCCCTCGCAATGGGCAGCACTTTCGCCGGCCAGCTATGTCGGCGGCCACAAGCATCCGCCGACCTTGATTGCCTATTCGCGGGCGTCTGGCCGTGGCGAGGCCTCGAAGGCCTTTGCCGAGCGTCTGCGGGCCACCGGCACCATGGTTACGCTGTTCGACGGCAGCGCCTATACGCACATGTCGATCAATCGTGATTTCGGTGAGGACGGCGACGCGCTGACCGTCGCCGCGCTGGCATTTCTCAAATCGACGGTCGGCTGATCCCGAGCCTCCCGAGGCAGCGGCGCGGCGCGACTGGATCAGATCAAAAGCACCGGCAGGATATTGCCGCGCGGGCGCCCACAGGTGCAAGTGCTCTCTTCGATCGGGAGAGAACTGCATGAACGGCGCCGATGTCCTGTGTGACGTGCTTCTGGCCAATGATGTGACGGTCTGCTTCGCCAACCCCGGCACGTCCGAAATGCATTTCGTTGCCGCACTTGACCGCAAACCGCAGATGCGTTGCGTGCTTGGCCTGTTCGAGGGCGTGGTGACGGGTGCCGCCGATGGCTATGCGCGGATGACCGATCGGCCGGCCGCGACGCTGCTGCACACCGGTCCCGGCCTGGCCAATGGTCTCGCCAACATGCACAATGCGCGGCGCGCCTTCAGCCCGATGATCAACATTGTCGGCGATCATGCTTCTTATCATCTGCCGCTCGATGCTCCACTCACCAGCGATATCGAAGGCCTTGCGAGACCGATGTCGAACTGGGTGCGCCGCATCGGCGGCCCGGACGATGTCGCGCCAGCGACCGAGGCGGCCTTGCGCGCATCGCTGACACCTCCCGGCGTCACGACCCTGATCCTGCCGGCGGATGCCGCCTGGGGTGAAGTCGGGGCGGTCTCGGTTGGCAAGGTGAGGCTGGCGCCGCCGCCCGCCGTCGACATGGACGCGGTAAGAAAGATCGCTGCGGCGATCCGTGCCGCTCCGGGTCGGGCGGGCATCATCGTTCGCGGGAAGGCCGCCCGCGCCGATGCGCTCGCCATCGCCGGGCAGATCTCGACGGGCGGCGATGTCCGACTGTTCAGCGAGGTTCTGATCGCGCGGATGCAGCGCGGACGCGGGCGTGTGGCGCCGGCTCGCATCCCTTATCCGGTCGATGCGGCGACAGCTGTGCTCAGAGACATCGACGTTCTAATCCTGGTCGGCGGGAAGGAACCGGTTGCCTTCTTTGCCTATCCGGGAAAACCGGGACGGCTTGTCCATGAGGGCTGCCAGGTGCTGACGCTGGCAGCCCATGGCGACGATCTGCATGCGGCGCTGGAGGCGCTTCGCGACGAACTCGGCATAAAGCCGTCGCAACAACAGGTGTTCGCGACCGCCTTTCCCGACGAGGCAACGCCGAACGGCAGACTGACGGAAGATGCCATCGCATTGTCAGTGGCGCGCAAGCTTCCCGTGGATGCGATCGTCTGCGACGAAGCGATCACTTCGGCCAGGCGTTTCTTCGCACTGTCGGCCTTTGCCGCGCCGCACGACTACATGATGGGCACAGGCGGATCGATCGGCGGCGGCATTCCGATGGCGACCGGGGCGGCAATCGCCTGTCCCGACCGCAAGGTGATCAATCTCGAGGCCGATGGCAGCGGCATGTACACGGTGCAGGGGCTGTGGACCCAGGCCAGGGAAAAGCTCGACGTGCTGACGATCGTATTTTCCAACCGAACCTATGCGATCCTGCATGGCGAGATGAAGAATGTCGGTGTCGAGGCGATCGGCGAGAACGCCAGGCGCATGCTCGACCTCGACCATCCGTCGCTGGACTGGGTCTCGTTGGCCAAAGGCATGGGCGTGGAGGCGGCCCGCGCCGATACGTGCGAGCGGTTCGACGCGCTGCTGGACAGTGCGCTGTCGCGGCGCGGGCCGTTCCTCATCGAAGCGGTGCTCTGAGTGCGGCGGAGGTGAGGGCGGGTCTGGCCTACCAGCGGGTCTTTTCGCCGGGAGCCGCCGGTTCGATCGCCAGCGCGTGCACGCCGGCCTTCAATTCGTCGGCAAGCAATTCGTTGACGGCGCGGTGACGGTCGATGCGGCTCATGCCGGCAAAGGCGGAAGCGACGACGCGGACGCGAAAATGTGTCTCGCCGGTGCCGTCATAGGCGCCGTGATGGTCGGCGCCGTGATGGTGATGGCCGGCATGGAGATGGCTTTCGTTGATAATGACCAGCCGGTCCGGCGAAAATGCCTTGTTGAGCTTGTCTTCCATGGTCGTCTGTATGGACATCGCCGTCTCCCTTCACCACATATGGCTGGCGCGTCAGCCTTGAAACCGAAAATCGGTCTCTGCAAAAGCCGCTGCCGCGTAACAAAATCCGCCATTCGCCTGCTTTGTGCCGCGATTCAGCGGTTAGGGCGATGATCTCGAAAATGTCAATTCTTGTTTCGCATCTGCGAACGCCCCATAAATGGGTAAGATGAAGCCGTACCCCAAATATTTCGAGAAGATTCGCGTCCGTCCCGACAAGGACGCGGAGCTGAAGTCGCATTCGCCGATTTGCCAGTGGGACGGCTGCAAGGAAGCGGGCACCCATCGCGCGCCGGTCGGGCGCATGAAGGAGGGCGAGTATTTCCGTTTCTGCTTCGACCATGTGCGCGAGTACAACAAGGGCTTCAACTATTTCTCCGGCGTGCCGGACACCGAGGTCGCGCGCTTCCAGAAGGAAGCCATGACCGGTCACCGGCCGACCTGGAAGATGGGCGTCAACGGCGCCTCGACGCGTTCGTCGCCGGATATGGCGCAGCTGCGTTCCGGCCGCGCCGGCTATTACAACCGCATGCGTGACCCGTTCGATCTGTTCAAGGGGCCGAAGGATCCGCGCGAGGCGCGCGAGCGCAAGGCCAAGCCGCTTGAGGCCAAGGCGCTGGAAACGCTTGGCCTTGATACAAAGGCGACTGGCAAGGAGATCAAGGCGCGCTATAAGGAACTGGTGAAACTCCACCATCCGGATGCGAATGGTGGCGACAGAGGTTCGGAAGACCGGTTCCGCGATGTGCTGCAGGCCTATCGCGTGCTCAAACAGGCGGGCCTGTGCTGAGCGACCATACGGTTCGTGTCGTTTTCCAACTTTCATAAGGTTGGAAAACGCTCTAAGACCGCCCCCGGACAAATTCGATTGCCGGCGAAATCAGGGGTTTCGCCCGTGGAGACGTTGAGAGATATGAACAAGGTCGATCGTGACATCGCCAACCTGCCCGACACAACGGTGTCGGTGAAGGAAAAATTCGGCTTCGAGTCCAAGATGGTGGTGCCGGCCTATTCGGTGACATCAGAGCATGTGCCCGACATCGATCCGGACTATCTGTTCGACAAGAACACGACGATGGCGATCCTTGCGGGCTTTGCCTATAACCGCCGCGTCATGGTGTCGGGTTATCACGGCACCGGCAAGTCGACCCATATCGAACAGGTCGCCGCCCGCCTCAACTGGCCCTGCGTGCGCGTCAATCTCGACAGCCATGTCAGCCGTATCGATCTCGTCGGCAAGGATGCGATCGTCGTCAAGGACGGGTTACAGATCACCGAATTCCGCGACGGCATCCTGCCCTGGGCCTACCAGCACAATGTCGCGCTGTGCTTCGACGAGTATGACGCCGGCCGTCCGGACGTGATGTTCGTCATCCAGCGCGTGCTGGAATCGTCTGGCCGGCTGACGCTGCTCGACCAGAGCCGGGTCATCCGCCCGCATCCGGCGTTTCGGCTGTTTTCGACCGCCAACACGGTTGGCCTTGGCGACACCACCGGCCTCTATCACGGCACCCAGCAGATCAACCAGGCGCAGATGGATCGCTGGTCGATCGTCACCACGCTGAACTATCTGCCGCACGATAATGAAGTCGCCATCGTGCTGGCCAAGGCCAAGCACTATCGCGACGCCAAGGGCAAGGAGATCGTCAACAAGATGGTGCGCGTCGCCGACATGACGCGCTCGGCCTTCATCAATGGCGATCTGTCGACCGTGATGAGCCCGCGCACAGTCATCACCTGGGCCGAGAATGCCGAGATCTTCGGCAATATCGGCATGGCGTTCCGGCTGACCTTCCTCAACAAATGCGACGAGCTGGAACGCTCGGTGGTGGCCGAGTTCTACCAGCGCGCCTTTGGCGAGGATCTGCCGGAATCAGCGGCAAACGTGGTGCTGGGCTAAGCAGAGTCTCGATGGCGGGTCCGGGCGACAACACGCGCAACAAGTCGAAGACGGGGTCTGAAGCCGACAGCTTCAAGCGCGCCGTCACCGTCTGCATGCGCGCCATTGCCGGCGACAAGGAACTCGAAGTCGGTTTCGCCAAGGACAGGCCGGCTCTCGCCGGCAGCCGGGCACGTTTGCCCGAATTGCCGAAGAAGGCGTCGAAGACCGACATAGCCATCACCCGCGGGCTCGGCGATTCCATGGCGCTGAAGCGCGCCTGCCACGATGTCCGCATCCACACCAAGCTGGCGCCGGAAGGCAAGGCAGCCCGTGCCATCTATGACGCGGTCGAGCAGGCCCGCGTCGAGGCGATCGGTAGCCGCGCCATGCAGGGCGTCGCCGACAACATAGGCTCGATGCTGGAGGACAAATACGCCAAGGCCAATCTCGTCGACGTCAAGGACAAGGCCGACGCGCCGATCGAAGAAGCGCTGGCGCTGATGGTGCGCGAGAAGCTGACTGGCCGGCCGGTCCCGAAAAGCGGCGAGCGGCTGGTCGAACTCTGGCGCCCCTGGGTCGAGGAAAAGGCCAAGGCCGATCTCGATGGTCTTTCGGCCAAGCTCGGCGACCAGCAGGCCTTCGCCCGCGTCGTGCGCGAGATGCTCGCCTCCATGGAAATGGCCGAGGAGCTCGGCGACGACCAGGAGACGGAAGACTCCGAGGACAATGACGACAACCAGCCGCAAGGCGAGGAACAGAGCGAAGAGGGCGGCGAAGAGGATTCCGGCTCCGAGCAGTCGCAGTCCGAGGATGCCGAAGCTTCGGCCGACGACGAGCAGTCGGCCGAGACAGAAGCCTCCGACGCCACCGCCGACGACCTGTCCGACGATGACGACGCCGATGCCGAGACACCCGGCGAGGCGCGCCGCAACGACAATCCCTTCACGAATCTGCCGAAGGAAATCGACTACAAGGTCTTCACCACGGCTTTTGACGAGACGGTCGGCGCCGAGGAGCTTTGCGAAGAAGAAGAGCTCGACCGGCTGCGCGCCTTCCTCGACAAGCAGCTTGCCAATCTGTCGGGCGTCGTCGGCCGGCTGGCCAACCGGCTGCAGCGCCGGCTGATGGCACAGCAGAACCGGTCCTGGGATTTCGATCTGGAAGAGGGCTACCTTGACCCGGCACGGCTGGTGCGCGTCGTCATCGACCCGATGCAGCCGCTGTCGTTCAAGCAGGAGCGCGACACCAAATTCCGCGACACGGTGGTGACGCTGGTGCTCGACAATTCCGGCTCGATGCGCGGCCGGCCGATCACGGTCGCCGCCACCTGCGCCGACATTTTGGCGCGCACGCTGGAACGCTGCGGCGTCTCGGTCGAGATCCTCGGCTTCACCACGCGGGCCTGGAAGGGCGGGCAGGCGCGCGAGAAGTGGCTGAAGGACGGCAAGCCGCCGAATCCCGGCCGGCTCAACGATTTGCGCCACATCATCTACAAGTCGGCCGACCATCCGTGGCGGCGGGCACGGCGCAATCTCGGCCTGATGATGCGCGAAGGCCTGCTCAAGGAAAACATCGACGGCGAGGCGCTGCTGTGGGCGCACAACCGGCTGATCGCCCGGCCGGAGCAGCGGAAGATCCTGATGATGATCTCGGACGGCGCGCCGGTTGACGATTCAACGCTGTCGGTCAATCCGGGCAACTATCTCGAACGCCATCTGCGCGCCGTCATCGAGCTGATCGAGACG
>NZ_RZQG01000297.1:0-6439 GCF_003998635.1 Mesorhizobium sp. M7D.F.Ca.US.004.03.1.1 | reverse complement strand
CTCTATCATTTCTGCAGCCAGGGCTGCCGCACGAAATTCGTCGCCGAGCCGGAAAGATTCCTGACGGCCACTGATCCGGTCTGCGGCATGAGTGTCGATCGCGCGACAGCTAGGCACTTTGCCCGCCACGAAGGTCAGGGCTTCTATTTCTGCTCCGCCGCTTGCCAGGCGAAATTCGAGGCGGAGCCGCAAAAATATCTCGGCGACAAGCCGGCGCCGCAGCCGATGCCCAAGGGCACGCAATACACCTGCCCGATGCATCCCGAAATCATCCGCGACAAGCCTGGGTCCTGCCCGATCTGTGGCATGGCCCTGGAGCCGATGGGCGTGCCGACGGGCGATGAAGGGCCAAATCCCGAGCTGGTCGACTTCACCAGGCGGTTCTGGGTGAGCGCCGTCCTGTCGGTCCCCCTTCTGATCATCGCCATGGCGCCCATGATCGGCCTGACGTTTGAAGGCCTGGTCGAGGATCGGACAAAGGTCTGGATCGAGCTGGTCCTGGCAAGTCCGGTGGTGCTTTGGGCCGCCTTTCCCTTCTTCCACCGCGGCTGGGACTCGCTGGTCAACCGCAGCCCCAACATGTGGACGCTGATCTCGCTCGGCGTTGGTGCCGCCTATCTCTACAGCGTCGTCGCCACACTGTTTCCGGACATTTTTCCGCATCAGTTCCGCGGCCATGGCGGTGCCGTGCCGGTGTATTTCGAGGCCGCCGCCGTCATCGTCGCGCTGGTCTTCCTAGGCCAGGTGCTGGAGTTGCGCGCCCGTGAAAAGACCGGGTCGGCAATCCGCGCCTTGCTCGATCTCGCGCCGAAGACCGCGCGGCTGATCGCCGCCGACGGTTCCGAAAGCGATGTGCCGCTCGACGCGGTCAAGGCCGGCGATCGCCTGCGCCTCCGCCCCGGTGATGCCGTGCCGGTCGACGGCACGGTGCTGGAAGGCCGCTCCTCGATCGACGAATCGATGATCACGGGCGAACCGTTGCCGGTCGAGAAGACCGAGGGCGATGCGCTGACCGGCGGCACGCTCAACAGACAAGGTTCGCTGATCATGCGCGCCGAGCGGATCGGCGCCGAGACGACGCTGGCGCGCATTGTCGAGCTCGTCGCCAAGGCGCAGCGCTCCCGCGCCCCGATTCAAGGGTTGGCCGATCGCGTTTCTTTCTACTTTGTCCCGGCCGTCGTCCTTGTCGCGATTGCCGCTTTCATCGCCTGGGCCGTGTTTGGACCCGAGCCCAGCCTGATCTTTGCCATCGTCTCGGCGGTGTCGGTGCTGATCATCGCTTGCCCCTGTGCGCTCGGCCTCGCCACGCCGATGTCGATCATGACCGCCACCGGGCGCGGGGCGCATGCCGGCGTGCTGATCAAGGAGGCCGCGGCGCTCGAGCGCTTCGCCTCCGTCGACACGCTGATCGTCGACAAGACGGGTACGCTGACCGAAGGCCGGCCGAAACTGACCGATGTCGTTGCGGCAAACGGTTTTTCCGACGACGAATTGCTGGCGCTCGCCGCGGGTCTGGAGAAGGGCTCGGAGCATCCGTTGGCTGAGGCCATCGTTGACGGCGCTGGGACGCGCGGACTGAAGATCAATGAGGCCTCCGGCTTCGAGGCAGTCACCGGCAAGGGCGTTTCCGGTTCGGTCTCGGGAAAGAAAATCGCGCTCGGCAATGCCGCCATGATGGCTGATCTCGGCATCGACACCACACCCATCTCAGCCAAGGCCGAGGCGCTGCAGGTCGAAGGCAAGACGGCGATGTTCGTCGTCGTGGACAAGAAACTGGCCGGCCTCGTCGCCGTCGCCGACCCGGTCAAGGCGACCACCGCCGAGGCGATTAGGGCGCTGCACGACAGCGGCTTGCGGATCATCATGGCGACCGGCGACAACGAACGCACGGCAAGGGCGATCGCCAGAAGCCTAGGCATCGACGAGGTTCGCGCCGGCCTGTTGCCGGAGCAGAAGGCCGCCCTCGTCGACGAGCTGCGCGCCACGGGCAAAGGCGTCGCCATGGCCGGCGACGGCGTCAACGATGCACCCGCCCTTGCCGCCGCCGATGTCGGCATCGCCATGGGCACCGGCGCCGATGTCGCCGTCGAAAGCGCCGGCATCACCTTGGTCAAGGGCGACCTCAACGGCATCGTGCGGGCGCGCACGCTGGCGCAGGCGACGATCCGCAACATCCGCCAGAACCTGTTCTTTGCCTTCCTCTACAACGTGCTTGGCGTGCCGGTCGCCGCCGGTGTGCTCTATCCGCTCACCGGCACGCTGTTGTCGCCGATGCTGGCGGCGGCGGCGATGAGCCTGTCCTCGGTGTCGGTGATCGCAAACGCATTGCGGCTGAGAACATTGAAACTCTGAGCCAAGCCCCCAGATACGAAACCCACCCAACAGGAGACCATGAATGACCTTGGCTAAAAAACTCGTGCTTTTGCTGATGGCGGCCGGAATGCTGCTTGCCGTCTTCCTCGAAAGCGTCCCGGCACAGAGCGAGGAGATGAAACACGACATGGGCGCCATGGCGACGGACGCGACCAGCCCTTCGACCGAAGGCTACAAAGCCGCGATGGACAAGATGCATGCCGACATGATGGCATCTGAATACACCGGCAATGCCGATGTCGATTTCGTCAAGGGCATGATCCCGCACCATCAGGGTGCTATCGACATGGCCAAGGTCGAGCTCGCCAACGGCAAGGACCCGGAAATCCGCAAGCTCGCCGAAGGCGTCGTCGCCGCGCAGGAAGCCGAGATCAAGCAGATGCAGGATTGGCTCGCCGCCCATCCGGTGAAGTAGACTTTCGGCAATCGCCTAGGCGGCGAGAACGCCTCTGGATTTCTCGCCCAGCCTGTGATGCGATCCGGCCCCAACTGGAGCCCGCCATGCCGTCGATCATCAGAACCACCAAACTGCCCTCTGGCGAAGCCGTTCAGGTGCTTGGTCAGGGGACATGGAAGATGGGCGAGGATATCAGCCGCCGTACCGATGAGGTCAATGCTCTCAAGCTCGGCCTCGACCTCGGCATCACACTGATCGACACCGCCGAAATGTATGCCAGCGGCGGCGCCGAGGAGGTGGTGGCCGAGGCCATTGCCGGGCGCCGCGACGAGACCTTCCTGGTCTCGAAAGTGCTGCCGTCAAACGCTTCGCGCGCGGGCGTGCAGCGCGCCTGCGAAAACAGCCTGAAACGCCTGCGTACCGACCGCATCGACCTCTATCTGCTGCATTGGCCCGGCAGCGTGCCTCTGACTGAGACGGTCGCGGCCTTCGAGGCCCTGAAAAAGGCCGGCAAGATCCGCCACTGGGGTGTCAGCAATTTCGACACCGACGAGATGGAAGAGCTGATCGGCTTGTCCGATGGCGGCAATGTCCAGACCAACCAGGTGCTCTACAATCTGGTCCGGCGTGGCCTTGAATTCGACCTGGCGCCCTGGAGCCGGCAGCGCGGCATTCCGCTGATGGCCTATTCGCCGGTCGAGCAGGGCGCGCTGGCGCGCAATGCCAGGCTCGACGCCGTCGCCGCCCGCCACAATGCGACCCCGGCACAGATCGCCCTGGCCTGGGTGATGCATCAGGAGGGCGTCATCGCCATCCCGAAGGCAAGCAGCCAGGAACATGTCCGCCAGAATGTCGCCGCGCTCGACATCAAGCTTACGCCACAGGACATCGCCGATCTCGACCGCGCCTTCCCGCCGCCGGCGCGCAAACGTGGGTTGGAGATGATCTAGAGAGGCATGATCCCGAAGCGGGAACCAGTTTTCGGAAATAGCGAGCAAGCATTGGAACGAATTTCAGCCGGGCATCGGCACACGGCGTACAGAATCGGAGCCATGACGGTCACGTCGCTGCGCGACGGTTATGTCGACATGCCAATAAGGCGGCTGCGCCAGCCCGGAAACATTGTATTCGGCGATAAGCTGCCATCGCAGGTAGCGCTCGTTGACGGCGCGCTCAGGCTATCCGTCAACGCCTTTGCCATCGATGACGGCGACGACATCACGCTGATCGACACAGGGGCTTCGAACGCCTGGCACCCGACGATGGGGCATTTGCCCGAGGCGCTGCGCGAGGCGAAGATCGCCATCGACCGGGTACGCACAATTGCCTTCACCCACACCCATCTCGATCATATCCACGGGCTCATCCTTGCCGATGGTCGGGATGGCTTCCCGCAACTTACGCGCCTGCTTGTCCCGCGACTCGAGCTCGGCATGTTCCGGGCAGAGGCGAGGCTGGAACGCTTCCACAGCCGGGCCCAGCCTTTCGACGCCGGACAGCGCGTCAGCGCTCATATCGAGACGATCGCCGCCGCTGGCCATGAAGTCGGTCACACCTGCTTCCGCGTCATGAGCGAGGACGAAACGCTGTTGATCTGGGGCGACATCGTGCATGTGCCGTCGCTTCAATTCGATCGACCGGAGATCACGTGGGAATTCGACGCCGACCAGGAGGAGGCACGGGCAAGCCGGCTGCAGATAATGGCCCTTGCAGCCGACAACGGCTGCTACGTCGCAGGTGCGCATCTCGATTCACCGGGTGTCGGCCGGGTTTTCCGAGCCGAAAGAGGCTTCCGCTTCGAACCTTTGTAGGAACGGCAGCAAACGAGCAGCTGCCGTCAAGCCCGGACGTCGTTTTACGCCCGGGTTACTGAGGGGAGTCCTATTGTTTCGTTGTTAGGCCCTTCAATCGGTAGAGCGCTTCCAGCGCCTCCCGTGGCGTCATCTCGTCGGGATTGATCTCGCCCAGCGCCACACCCAGCGCATCACTCTTCACCGGCTTCGGCGCCTCCCGCTTCACCGCCACCGAAAACAGCGGCAGGTCGTCGACCAGCCGGTTCGTCTTGCCCGAAACCTCGCCTTCCTCAAGTTGGTGCAGCACTTCCTTGGCCCGGTCGACCACGGCTTCCGGCAGGCCAGCCAGCCGCGCTACCTGCACGCCATAGGAGCGGTCGGCGGCACCCTTGCCGACCTCGTGCAGGAAGACGACGTCGTTTTCCCATTCCTTGACCCGCATGGTGACGTTATGCAGCCGCGCCAGCTTGCCGGCGAGCGAGGTCATTTCGTGGAAATGGGTGGCGAAGATCGCCCGGCAGCGGTTCTTCTCATGCAGATATTCGACCGCCGCCCACGCGATCGACAGGCCGTCGAAAGTGGCGGTGCCGCGGCCGATTTCGTCGAGGATCACCAGTGCGCGCTCACCGGCCTGGTTGAGGATCGCCGCCGTCTCGACCATCTCGACCATAAAGGTCGAGCGGCCGCGCGCCAGGTCGTCCGAGGCGCCGACACGCGAGAACAGCCGGTCGACGACACCGATATGGGCCGATGCCGCCGGCACGAACGAGCCGGTCTGGGCCAGGATGGCGATCAGCGCGTTCTGCCGCAGGAACGTCGACTTACCGCCCATGTTGGGGCCGGTCAGAAGCCAGATCGCGCCGTTCTTGGCGCTGCCCTCCGGCGACAGGTCGCAATCATTGGCGACGAATGGGCCTTCGCCGGAGCGGCGCAGGGCCTGTTCGACCACCGGATGCCGGCCGCCCGTAATCTCGAAGGCGAGGCTGGAATCCACCACTGGCCTGCACCAGGCCTCGCTCTCGGACAAAAGCGCGAGGGCGGCCGAGACATCGAGCACGGCCAGCGCATCCGCACCGGCGCGGATCTTCTCCGCTTCGCCGACCGCTTCCGTCGTCAGCGCGTCGAAGGCGGCAAGCTCGATGCTGAGCGCCCGGTCGGCGGCATTGGCGATCTTGGTCTCGAGTTCGGCAAGCTCGGTCGTGGTGAAGCGCATGGCATTGGCCATGGTCTGGCGGTGGATGAAGCGGGCCTTGGCGCCATCGCTGCCGGTCATGATCGCATGATGGTTGGCGGTCACCTCGATGTAGTAGCCGAGCACATTGTTGTGCCGGATCTTCAGCGAGCGGATGCCGGTCTCGTCGATCAGCGAGCGTTCCAGCCCGGCGATCACCTTTCGCGATTCGTCGCGCAGCGCCCGCATCTCGTCGAGATCGGCATGGTAACCGCCGCGCACGAAGCCGCCGTCGCGCTTGAGCAGCGGCAGTTCGTCGCCAAGCGCCTGCGTCAGATGCTGGGCCAGCGCCTGGGGCAGCGCATGGATGGCGGCGAGTGCGGCCGTCAATTCCTGGGGCAGGGCGGTCGCGGCAAAGATTTCAGCGATCGCACCTGCCGCTTCGAAACCGGCGCGCAGCGCGCCGAGGTCGCGCGGACCGCCCCGGTTGAGCGCCAGCCTGGACAGCGCGCGCGGCATGTCGGCGACGCTCTTCAGGCTCGACCGCACCGCCTGGCAGAGCCGCGTCTCGGAGCGGAAGAACGACACCGAGTCCAGCCTGGCGCCGATCGCGGCCGGGTCGGTCAGCGGCGCCATCAGCCGGTCGGCGAGCAGTCTTGCGCCGCCGCCGGTCACCGTGCGGTCGATCGCCTTGAACAGCGAGCC
>NZ_RZQG01000296.1:0-6447 GCF_003998635.1 Mesorhizobium sp. M7D.F.Ca.US.004.03.1.1 | reverse complement strand
GCCTAAGATGTCCTTGTTCCTGCATCGCAAGGACGCCGAGGCCGAGCCGGTGGCGGCCCGCCTCGCCGACATCCTGCTGGACGCCGCGCGGCAAGCGCTGCCTGAGAATACGCGGGCCAGCGACCTGCGCAGCGTGGCGTGATCATGGCGCACCAAGGGGGCGCCGATGACAATCAGCTTCGCTTCTTGTTGGACCTGCCTGCGAAGGGATTGTCCGACGTGCGCAGCGCGATGCGGATCGGCACGCCTGGCATGTCGAAGGCTTCGCGCAGGCTGTTGGAGAGATAGCGGACATAGGATTGCGGCATCGCATCGGGCCGCGAGCACTGGACGACGAAACCCGGCGGCCGGGTCTTGGCCTGGGTGACGTATTTGACCTTCAGCCGGCGCCCGGCCACGGCAGGCGGCGGGTGGTGCGCCAGGATGCCTTCCAGCCAGCGGTTGAGCTTGCCGGTCGAGACGCGGCTGTTCCACACCTTGTGGGTCCTGATGACGGCATCCATCAGCTTGTCGAGACCGCGCCCGGTCTCGCCGGAGACCGGTACGGCCTGGAGGCCGCGCGCCTGGGGAAGAAGACGTTCCGTCTTCTCGCGCAGTTCGGCCAGAAGCTCCTGGGGATGGTCGATCAGATCCCATTTGTTGAAGGCGATCACCGGCGCCCGGCCTTCCCTGATGATCAGGTCGGCGATCTGCAGATCCTGCTTCTCGAAGGGAATGGTGGCGTCGAGGACGATGATGACGATCTCGGCGAAGCGGATAGCGCGCAGGCCGTCCTGCACCGACATCACTTCTAGCTTTTCGTGGATCCTGGCCTTGCGGCGCATGCCGGCCGTATCGAACAGTTTCAGGCGGCGGCCATGCCAGTCCCAGTCGACGGAGATCGAATCACGCGTGATGCCGGCTTCCGGTCCGGTGAGCAGCCGTTCTTCGCCGATCAGCGCGTTGATCAGCGTTGACTTGCCGGCATTGGGACGGCCGACGACAGCGATACGCATCGGCTTGGTGTCGTCATAGGTGTGCTCGGCATCCGGGTCGGCGATATCCTCGCCGATCAGAACCTCGCCAGCAGCGACTTCTTCGTCTTCGCCATCTTCTTCGCCGAAAGCACGCGCTTCGCCGAGCGCGCCGATCACGGCGTCGCGCAGGTCGGGCATGCCCTGGCCATGCTCGGCCGAAACCGGGATCGGTTCGCCAAGGCCGAGTTCCCAGGCCTCCAGCATGCCGCCCTGAGCGCCCTTCGCCTCGGCCTTGTTGGCGACCAGCACGACCGGCTTGCCGGACTTGCGCACGATCTCGGCGAAGGTCCTGTCGTCAGGCAACAGCCCGGACTTGGCGTCGATGGTGAAGAAGATCAGGTCGGCCTCGCGGATGGCGATCTCGGTCTGCGCACGCATGCGGCCGGGCAAGGTCGAGGCGCCCGCGTCCTCGAAGCCGGCGGTGTCGATGACATCGAAATGCAGGTCGTAAAGCTTGGCGGTATGGACGCGACGGTCGCGGGTGACGCCCGGCGTGTCGTCGACAAGCGCCAGCTTCCTTCCCACCAGCCGATTGAAAAGAGTCGATTTGCCGACGTTAGGTCTGCCGATGATGGCGACTTTGAAGGTCACGACGCACTGCCCGACCCGCGGATCAGTTCGGACATCAACGTTGCGCGCTCGCGGGTGTTGCGCGGGGCGCCGTCATCGGCGGCGATCTGGTCGAACAGTTTCAGCGCATCCTGGGTCTTGCCTTCCTTCCAGGCGGAAAGGCCGAGTGCCTCGCGCGCCGTATGGCGCAGCGTGTTGGTGTCGGATGTGAGCGCCTCGACACGGCTGGAGACATCGGCAAAGGAGCCATGGTCGACAAGCAGGAGTGCTGCCCGCAACCGCGCCATGTCGCGAATGCCCTGGGGAATAGCCGTGTCGGCGGCGACTTCGTCGAAATCCTTGACGGCGGCGTCGATGTCGCCCTTGTTGGCCTTGACGGTCGCGCCGCGCATGCGGGCGAGCAACGGATAGGCGCCGTAGCCATCCTTCTCCAACTGATCGAGTGCGGTCAGCGCTTCGTCGCTCTTGCCGTCATTGGCGAGCTTCAGCGCCTGCGAGAACGCATCGCCCGAGCGGTTGGCGCGCGTCTCGTCCCAATAGCGATAGCCAACGAAGGCGGCGGTGCCGAGCACCACGAGGATCGCAACGACTATCAAGGCGGGACCGAAACGGTCCCACAGCGCCTGCGCCTGTTCGCGACGAATCTCGTCGTTGACTTCACGGATAAAACTGTCGTCGGACATCAATCAAAACCATTCCTGCCCGGTCGGGCCTTTGTCAGCCCGCGTTTTAGCGAAATTTTGTCGGCATGGAAGGGGTTCAACCGGAAAATCGCCTATTCCCGAGGGCAAACGGATGTTTGCCCCGGGCAAGCAGCCGAAAAGGCCAATCGCACCCACGCCACATTTAGGCGATAGCCGGCTTCGATACGTCCCCTAGAGTGCAGATCAGATTGCCGATGTACCGTCCGTTCCGCGTTGTTGCGTTTTCCCTCGCCGCGCTCGCCACTGCCGGGGCGGCTTTGGCCGATCCGCCCGCGCCACCAGCGCCGACAAAGCCGAAACAGGTCGTCATCATCTCGTTCGACAGTGCCCGCGACATTTCGCAGTGGAAGCGCAGCCGGGCGCTGGCGCAGCGTACCGGCGCGCATTTCACCTATTTTCTCTCCTGCGTCTTCCTGCTGTCGCCGGAAACACGCGCGGAATACACCGCACCCGGCAAAAGCGCCGGCAAATCCAACATCGGCTTTGCCGCCTCGAAGCAGGAAGTCACTGAACGGCTTGAGCAGATCGGCCTTGCCGTGCATGAAGGACACGATATCGCCAGCCATGGCTGCGGCCATTTCGACGGCAAGGACTGGAGCAAGGCCGACTGGTTGAAAGAGTTCAGTTCCTTCGAGCACATTCTCGAGAACGCCTATGCGATCAACGGCATTGCGCCCGAACCCGAGGGCTGGCGCGATTTCGCGCGGCATGCGGTTGTCGGCTTTCGCGCGCCGTATCTGTCGACTGGCAAGGCGCTTTATGAAGCGCTGCCGGCGGCCGGCTATCAGTTCGACGCGAGCGGCGTCTCACAGGGCCCTGCCCGGCCGGCGGCCAGCAACGGCATCATGCACTTTTCGCTACCGCAGATTCCGGAAGGACCGAAATCAAGGCCGGTGATCGCCATGGATTACAATCTCTATGTCAGACATTCCGGCGGCTTCGAGCGGCCAAGCAAGGCGGACGAGTTCGCCAAACGGACCTATGACGCCTTCCGCGCCGCCTTCGACAAGCAGTATGCGGGCAAGCGCATTCCGCTGGAACTCGGCTTCCACTTCGCGCTGATGAATGACGGCGCCTACTGGAACGCGCTGGAGCATTTTGCCGGCGAGGTCTGCGTCAAGCAGGATGTCGAGTGCATCAGTTTTCGCGACTACATATCGCGCCAGGATGCTGCCCAGAAGCAGGCTTCGGTCGGCGACTGAGCCGCCAACCCGGTTCGATTTCCAAAAACCCGGTCTTTAGGCCGGATCCTCGGCGCCCTGTCTTGCCAGATAGCGCTGGTCGATATCGGGCAACGGCTCGCCTTGCAGCGTCGCCTCGAAGGCGCGCAGGCGTTTGTGGACCGATTGCAGTTCGACGATGGTCGACCAGGAGGTGAGCAGAAACTGCAGCGAACCCGTCACCTTGCCGAACGCGTTCGAAATCTGGTTCAGCGCGCCGAACGTTATCTTGTGCGCCACCAGCGAGGGACCCAGGATCAGCAGCGAGAAAATGTTGTCGGCCTGCAGGTAGGTGTAGCGGACGACGTTGAAATAGATGTAGTGGAAATAAAGCCTGAAATAATTGTGACGAACATTCGAAAACAGTTCGGCAGTGGTGGCTGGCTGGGCTCGGTCCGCGTGATCCTCGCCGTAGACGAGTTCCTTGCGATAGGCGGCTTCGACACGCTGGTTGCGGAATTGCAGCCCTGGAAGTTTCAGGCCGGCAATCATGACCGAGATCGTCCCGAACAGACACCAGGCAAGAGCTGCGACCACCAATGGCTGCGGGATTGCGCCGATAATCGGCAACTCGGTGATATGAGCCTGCAACTGGATCATGACCGGCAGGAATGCGATCAAGGTCATGATCGACTGGACAAAGCTGGAGCCGAGATCTTCCATGATCTGCGAGAACCGCATCGTGTCTTCCTGGATACGCTGCGAGGCACCCTCGATATGGCGTAGCCTGCCCCAGTTCTCGACGAAGTAGTTGTTCATCGCCGTGCGCCAGCGGAAGATCCAGTGGCTGACGATGAAGGCATTGACCACCTGCACATTCATGCCGACCAGAGCTAGCCACGAAAAATCGGCCAATCCGATGTAAAATTCGCCGTTGGTCGACTTTCCAGTCCCCGACATCAGTCCCTGCACATAGTCGAAGAACGGCCCGTACCAGGCGTTGACGGCGACACTGACCTGCACATTGAAATAGATGAAGAACAGGATGACCGCGGTCATCAGGATCGACCAGCGCTGCCACGGATGCGGCGAATACCAGCTCCAGAATGCGTAGAAGACGAGCACGCAGAACGCGAAGTAGAGATAGAACCAGAGGAACGGCTTCGATACGAGGATGGCGATGCCAATGATGGGCGGCGCGCCTGCTGCCGCTGGCGGCAGCCCGAAAACCGCGCCCAACTGCTCACCACCGAAAAACCAGAACAGGATCGCCGCAAGGCTCCAGACGGCGGCCGAAGTGAAGAAGAGCTTCGGCTGCGGGAAAAAGGATACGAACACTGTGGCGAATTCCTCGATCTAGGCGCAAATCAGCTGACTACGGCGGGCATAAAGTCACACATTAGTGGGAAAGAAAATGCCCGTGCCCGATGCCCGGCACAGCAAGCCCACAATCATGGCGATTTTGGCGCAGCCGACCATGTGATGGCGCCGGAAACGACAAGAGCGCCGGCCGCGACAATCGAGGCGAGGAAGAAATCACCTGACGCCTGCGCCAGAAACCCAGCGGCAACCGGACCGATGATCTGGCCAAGTCCGAATGAGGCCGTCATCACGGCAAAGATCCGGCGTGGCGCCATTGGCGCCAGCTGCCGTGCGGCCTGCAGACCAAGCGCGGTGATGGCAATGAAGGTGACGCCGAGCAGCAGGCCGCCAAGCAGCGGCCCGGTGCGTCCGCCGATGGCGACGCTTGCCGTGACGCCGACAACTTCGATGAAACACGCCAGCGCATAGGCGACATAGAGTCCGATCCGTACGGCGATCTTCTGCCAGAGCCAGGTCGAGGGAAATCCGGCAAGGCCGGCGACCATCCACACAACAGCCTCGAAGACGCGGCTACCGCCGCCTTGCCGGACGATGGCGACCAGGAATGTCGCCGTCACCACATAGCCAAACCCAAACAGGCCGTAGGCAATGATGATTTTCAGCAGCGACCGGTCTTTCGGCAATGCCGGCTCAGGGCCAGTTTCGCCATTGGCGAGCGGACCCTCGTCCACCAGCAGCGCCACGACCACGAAACCGCAAGCCGAAATTGCCGCCGACCACAGCCAACCTGCTGCCCAGCCGGCATGTTCGGTGACCAGGACAGCCATCATCGCCGCGGACACCGCGATGCCGAGGCCAACGCCGCCGAAGTGCCAGGCCTGCAAGTCACCTCGACCGACAGCGGCGATATGGCTGAAAACGATGCTGGCCATGAACACCATGACAAAGGCACTGGCCAGACCGGCAAGAAAGCGGATGATGAGAAAGGCGACCATCGCGTCAGTCAGGCCCATCAGTGCGGCTAGGACAGTGCTGGCACCGAGACCCGACAGCATCAGCAGGCGCTCGCGCCCATGCGCCCAGCCGCCCGCCGCCGCCAGCGCGCCGACGAGATAGCCGAGATAGTTGGCAGAGGCGATCCAGCCGGCATCGGCCGGCGACAGGTGGATCTCCTCCATCATGCCAGGCAGGATCGGCGTATAGACGAAGCGGCCGATGCCCATGGCGACGGCCAGGGCAATCATGCCGGCGAAAGCGTAGCGCAGCGCTGTTGAGGTGGGCGATATCATTGCAGCGCACAATAAGTGCGCGAGCCGGTGAAACAATCCGCCTTTTGTTGGGCCAGCGCAACCGCGAGGCGGCGCGATCGTCTCGACTTCTGCTTAAGCCGGAACCCTTGGCGTCCGCTCAGCAGCGTCCACCGGGAGCGGCACGCAATGAAGTCGTTTCGTGCACGGTCCGCCGCGCCGTCAGCCTGAACGGCACATCACCAAGTTCGCGCTCCGACATGGTGTTCAGCACTGGGTGCGAAAGCGGATCGATCAGCCATCTCTGAGTCTCGCCTTCACGGCACGGCTCATACGGCGTATTCGCGGCGAACAAGACCTTCAGCGACGACAACATCCTCAGCATTTCCGGCTCCGTGGGCCTGTCTCCCGCCAATAAGTCTGCCGT
>NZ_RZQG01000295.1:0-6450 GCF_003998635.1 Mesorhizobium sp. M7D.F.Ca.US.004.03.1.1 | reverse complement strand
CCCATGCTGCGAGCCGACATTGAGCGACTTCGCGGTCAGCGACGCCACCGGGCCGGAGCGATGGACGGAGCGCGCGATCGCGCCCCATGTCGCACCGCCGGCGATGAGCCCGGCATATTTGCGCGCCAGGATCAGGTCGCGGAAGGAATAGGGTTCTGCGTCATGCTCGAAGGCATCGAACAGCGACAACAGGTCGAGGTCGGCGCCCGATAGCCGCGATTGCTCGATCAGCGATTGCCTGGACAGCGAAGACGCCTCCGGCGCCTTCATTAACCCGAGCAGGCGCAGGAAACCGTTCTCGCTGAGGAGCTTGTGCGCGGCTCCGCGCTCGGCGGCGACACGGCGCTCGATCCCGACATCACCGTTCCTGGAGAGCCCGGCCTTGGCCAACAATGTCCGGCCGAACACGACATGCGTGGTGCGCCTGGTGACGCCGCGCCGCAGCTGGCCGTGCTGGCGCTCGACCTCGCGTGCCGCCAGCCTGAGCGGAAACGCCGCCAGCGCGCCGATGGTACCGAAGACAGCCCCCAGGACCGCTTGTGCCCTCATTTCTTGCTCTTGCCGACCGCCTTCAGCAGATTGGCCTTCAGCGGATTTTCAGCAGCACCACCCGCTGCCACCTTCTTCGCGGCTGGCTTTGCCACTTCGTCGGCCTTGCTCTTCGACTTGGCCGGCGGTTTCGATTGCGACAGGCTCGCCTTCAACGCATCCATCAGATTAATGACATTGCCACGCTCGGGTGCCGCCGCGATGATCGGCTTGTGGCCTTTCAGCTTCTCGCGGATCATCGTCATGAGCGCCGCCTCGTAGCGGTCCTCGTAGTTCTTCGGATCGAAGGTGGTTTCCTTCTGCTTGATCAGCGCTTCGGCTAGCTGCAGCATTTCGGCATCGGGTTTTCCGGCCGGGATGTTGCCGAAATATTCAGCCGTGCCGCGCACTTCGTTCGGGTTCCTCAATGTGCACACGAACATGCCGTTCTCGCGGGCGCCGATCGTCACCACCCGCTCGCGGCTCGACAGCACCAGGCGGGCGATCGCCAGCTTGCCGGATTTGCGCATCGCTTCGCGCAGCACGGCGAAGGTTTCTTCGGCCATCGCGCCGTCGGGCGCCAGATAGTATGGCGCATCCTGGTAGATGACGTCGACCTCGCCCTCGTCGACGAAGGCCTCGATGTTCATCGTATGGTTGGATTCAATGCGCACCGCGTCGAGGTCGGCATCATCGATGATGATGTACTGCTTGTCCTCGTATTCGTAGCCCTTGACCAGATCCGTGCGCTCGACCAGCCCGAGTTCCGGGTCGACCGGCTTCATGTTGATGCGGTTGTGGGTCTTCTTGTGCAGCTGGTTGAAGCTGATGCGCTCGCTCGCGCTGGTGGCGGGGTATAGCCGCACCGGACAGCTCACGAGGCTGAGTTTGAGGTAACCTTTCCAACTTGCCCTGGGCGCCATGAAACACTCCTACGCGGCCACGCACTGACATTTTAGCTTGAGCATGATCTTATCCGAAAACCGGTTCCCACTTTTCGGGATCATGCTCTCTGCAGCGCTTTTCGTCCGAAGGACGAACGAGCTTGCGCAAATCCTACACCGACCCCGCACAATACAGGAAAATCCCTGACGAAATCTTTTAGCTCGCCGAAGGGGTCGCGGACGGGAGGATAATTCAAATTGTATGAAGCGTCGATGGAGGTTGAGGAAGTGGCCGTCCTTCCCTTCGTCATCCTAGGCCGGAGCAAGGAGCGAAGCGACGCGGCGCAGACCCTAAGATGACGAATGTGAGAGGGTCGCGCCATCACGAATGATCTACCTCGCCCCCTCGAACACCGGCAAATCCCGCGCAAAGTCCTCGATCTCCGCCCATGGATCGCCCGACGTTGCCAGCAAGCCCGGCAGCGAGGAATAGTTCAGATCCTGCGGCGCATCGATGGATTCGAGATCGCTCCAGCTCACCGGCGTCGAGGCCGGCAGATTGGTGCGGGCGCGCAGCGAGTAAGGTGCCGCCGAAGTGTGGGCGCGCGCATTGCGGTGATAGTCGATGAAGATGCGCTTCTTGCGATTGTCCTTGCCCATGGTGGTGGTGAAGGTGTCGGGCGCGGTTGCCGTCAGATGCGTTGATATGGCGCTGGTCGCCTGGTGCAGCTTCTTCCAGTTCTGCTTGCACGTCACCGGCACCGTGATGTGGATGCCGCTGCCGCCGGAGGTCTTGGCGAAGGGCACCAGCCCCAGCCCCTCCAGTTCGCCCTTGATGTGCACCGCAGCCTCGACCACTTCGCGCCAGGTGATCCCCTCGCCCGGGTCGAGGTCGAAGACGATCTGGTCGGGTCTGTCGAGGCTGGTGCGATGCGTGCCCCAGGTGTGGAACTCGACGACGCCGAACTGCGCCAGCGCCAGATACCCTTTTGCTCCCTCGACCGAGAGGTAGGATTTGGTCTCGCCCTCGGAATTGGTCGCCTCGAACGTCACCACCGAGGGCGGCATGCCGGTGAAGGCATGGCGCTGGAAGAAACAGTCCTTCGGCAGGCCGGTCGGGCAGCGCACCAGCGACACCGGCCGGCCGAGGATATGCGGCAGCATGAAGTCGCCGACCAACGCGTAGTAGACGGCGATGTCGAGCTTTGTCGGGCCGGTCTTGCCGAACAGCCGCCGCGTCGGATTGGTCACCCAGATGGTGGCCAGATCAGCCTCTGAGATGAGCCGCTTGCGTGTCGAGGACACCGGCGTCGACAGGCCGACATCGCGCAAGCCGCGAAACACCGCGTGGCGCAGAGCATTGTCCGATGTGCGGTTGGCGTAGTGGATGCGGGCCGAGAGCAGCGGCTTGACCCAGTTCATCTCGCGCATGATTTCGCGCGGCGCGCCTTCCGGTGCGGACGCGCCTGATGTGAGCGGCTCCAGCCGGGCAAGCAGCTCGGCAGCGGTTTCGCTGTCGAAGCCGGTGCCGACCTTGCCGCGATAATGCAATTCGCCGTCCTCGAATTCGGCAAGCCCGAGGGCTGCCAGCCCCTCCGCCGCGTCCGAGGTGGTGTAGCCGGCAATGACGAAAACGCCGCTTTGCAGCGCCTTGGTCTTGGTCCAGCTCTTGGTGCGGCCGCTCTGGTAGGTCGCGGTGGCGCGCTTGGAGACGACGCCCTCCAGCCCGAGTTCCGACGCCTGGTCGTAGAGCCCCTGCCCCGAGCCCTCGACATGATCGGAGAACTGGATGGCAGAATTGGCGCCGAGGCCGGACAGCATCTGCGCCAGCAGCGCCTTGCGCCGGATGAGCGGCGCCTTGGTCAGGTCCCAGCCGTCGAGATAAAGAAGGTCGAAGGCGTAGAAGTGCAGCCTGCTGCCGGCGCCCTCGGCCAGCGCATCCTGCAGCAGCGCGAAGCGGCTGATGCCCTTGGCGTCGAGCACGACGATCTCGCCATCGATGATGGCATCGCGGCACGGCAGCTTGGCGAAGGCATGCGGCAGGTCGCCATAGCGCTTCGTCCAGTCGATGCCGCCACGGGTGATCAGCTTGACCACGCCCTCGGTGAGATGTGCCATGGTGCGGTAGCCGTCGAATTTGATCTCATGCAGCCAGACCTCGCCTGTACCGCCCTTGGTATCCTCGCCATCGGGCGGTTTCGGCACCTGCGTCGCCAGCTGCGGCTCGATGCGGCTGAGTGCCGGCGCCTTGAATGCGCCCGGCAGCGTGCCCGGCTTCAGCGAACCCTGCCTGGGTGCGGGTTTGGCGGCCGGTTTCGCCGGCGCCACCAGCTCCTCGATGCGCAATCCGGATTTGACGCTTTCCGGCCGCGCTTCGAGGATGTCGAGCGCGGTGTCGGCGGCAAGGTCGCGCTCCTTGAACAGCAGCCAGTTTTTCTTGTTCTCGTCTTCGCCGGGCTTGGGCTTCAGCCTGGTCAGCATCCAGCCGCCATTGAGCTTGTCGCCGGCCAGCCGGAACTTGAAGGCGCCGGTCTTGAAACTTTTTTCGACGTCGTCCATCGGCGCCCAGGTGCCGGTATCCCAGACGATCATCGGCCCGCCGCCATACTCGCCCTCGGGAATGACGCCCTCGAAGTCGATATATTCGAGCGGATGGTCCTCGGTCTGGACCGCCAGCCTTTTGTCGGCCGGATTGAGCGAAGGCCCGCGCGGCACCGCCCAGCTCTTCAAGACATCGCCGACCTGCAGGCGCAGATCATAGTGGTCTGCGGTGGCGTGGTGCTTGTGGACGACGAAGCGGTTGCCGTCGCCGGCAATGAGCCCACCGGCCGGTTCCGGCGTCTTCGAGAATTCGCGCTTGGCGCGATAGGCTTTGAGTTTTGGTGGAGTTGTCATGACCAGGAGCGAAGCACGGCGGCCAGGAACACGCCAGTCACGCTCAATCGTCAGTGGCCGGCGTCAACTCGAGCTCCGCCGGCGACAGTCCCTGCTGCAGCTGGCTCAACCGGAATTCGTCGACCCAGTAAGCCTCGCCGTCGACCAGGACGCGGGCCTGGTAGGTGCCGGCCGAAAAGCTCTGCGCGGTGATGTAGACCTTGTGGCGGTCGAGCGCCTTGCGCACCGCGGCGCGCTTGGAATTCTGGCCGATGACGGGACTGACCATGACACTGCCCTCGGTCGCCCTGACACGCAACGCGGCCGCTGTCCGCAGCCTGGCGACTGGGCTCAAGGATGACGGAGACGCGATCTCCTGTCAATTTCGGTGCAAACGGCTGATATTGTGCGCGGTGGCGCGGTGCCGTCTGCTGCACCTGGGCCATGCAAAACGCCGCCTTGCGGCGGCGGGTTTGATGATCGCGATCCTCGAACGGCGATTTGCCTGTCAGGTTGCTGACGGGATCGATATCGCCGTGACGCGGGAGAGTTGCTGACGCTTGCTCAGCGTCGGCTTTTCATAAATCGCCCACGCGACCGCACATCAGCTGCTTATCGGCAGGCAAGGCGGTGCGCGAAATATCACCAGGGGACGGCGTCATGCTGTCGGTCTTGCGAAAAATCCGCCCCCTTTGTCGAAATCCGCTCTTCGCGAACGACACTGGTGTGGCGCCAACGAACATCGCAGCGCCGATCATGCGAGACAAAGGGAGCACCCCATGGCCAAAATGCTTGTCATCTACAAAACACCGGCCGATCCGGCCGCCTTCGACCGGCACTATTTCGACATCCATCTGCCGCTCGCAAAACAGCTTCCCGGCCTGCGGCGCTATGATGTCAGCAAGCGGCCGATCGTGAACCTGTCGCCGGGCGAGATGCCCTACCTCGTCGCGACCCTCTATTTCGACAGCCTGGACGCCATTCGTGCGGCATTTGCCAGCGAGATCGGCAAGGCCTGCGCCGTCGACCGGCGCAAATACGCGCCTGAAGACGACGATGCCATGATGCTGCTTTTCGAGTCGGAGGCGATGTGAAGCGTTGGTTTGCTGGGCAAGGCTACAGGCGCATGAACGCCCCCAGCAGGAGCTTGTTCTTGTCGCCGTCCACGATCTCAGGCGATTGAGCAACGCGCCGGTGGATGCTGGAACGGATCGATATGCGGTGTTCCCGAAATTGTTCGAGATCATACGCTTTGTACCGGGATCAGAGGACAAAAAAACCGCCGCCTTGCGGCGGCGGGTTTGATGGTCGCGATCGCCGAACGGCTGTTAGCCTGTCAGGTTGGTTGTGGTGCCGACCCGGCGAACACCGCTGTGACGCGCGAGAGCTGCTGACGCTTGTTGAGCGTCGGCTTTTCGTAAGTCTTTTTCATCGAAATCCCCAAAGCCCCAAATGGCCGCGGCAAGTGGGGCATGCACCAGTGCTTTGTCAAGCCACCCCTGAAATGTCCTCAGCGAGAACGTCCTTGCCGGGGCGGTCAGGCGCGGCCGCCTTGGCGGGCTCCGCGAGTTCGAATGCGGCCAGCTTCAGTCCTTCAATCGCCGCAAGCGGCTCATCAGGCTCCGGACGGCCTTGAGCAGCCGCGGATTGGAGCGCACGTAAAGCTCGGTCCGGCTGCTTAGCAAAATGGCTGCGTTCGCAGCCCTGCCCCGCAGCGTCATCGGTTCGCAAATCTCGGCCAGAACCGAGCTCGCGGCACCGATATGTTCCTTGTAGCCCTGGCTGCCGACCGACAGGTCGAAATAGTCGAACCCCTGTCCGCGCGCCCACATCATCAGCTTGCCCATCATCGTCAGGCCGGGTGAGACATTGGCGACCGCGTTCTGGTCGATGCCGAGCAGAAGAGCGTGAAGCGTGCCTTTTCTGGCCAGCACGTAGATGGAGGCGAGCCAGGCTTCACCGACGCGCAGCCCGAACAGCCGCACCGATCCGTCGGACAGGCCTTGCAGCGCCGCGTGGCGGTAGAAGTCGACGACCGGGGCCTGCGTCAGGAGGTCGAAACGCCCAAGCTCGCGAAAGCGCTTCAGCCGCAGTTCCAGCAGCGTGTCGAAAAGCTCCTCGGTCAGATCAGGCGTGTCGGCCTCGACCAGAGCGAGGCCGACAC
>NZ_RZQG01000294.1:0-6470 GCF_003998635.1 Mesorhizobium sp. M7D.F.Ca.US.004.03.1.1 | reverse complement strand
GGACTGGCATCCCGCCGGACATTCCAGCTTTGCCTCCAGCCATCCGGGCGCGCAGCCTTTCACGATGATCGAAATGCCCTATGGCCAGCAGACGCCGTGGCCGGACCATTGCATCCAGGGCAGCCTGGGCTCGGATTTCCATTCCGGGCTCGCCTGGACCAAAGCTGAACTCGTCATCCGCAAGGGGTTTCGGCCTGATATCGACAGCTATTCGGCCTTCTTCGAGAACGACCGCACGACGCAGACCGGCCTTGCAGGCTACCTCCGGGAGCGCGGCATCGACACGCTGACCCTGGTCGGCCTGGCGACCGATTTCTGCGTCGGCTTCTCAGCGCTGGACGCAGTCAGCCAGGGCTTCAAAACCACGGTCCGGCTCGATGCCTGCCGTGGCATCGATCTCAACGGTTCGCTCGAAGCCATGCTGCAGCGCATGCGCGACGCCGGCGTGACGCTCGAAGACCATTTGTCGGATTGAACCGGCCCTTGAGAAAGAACCCCCTCACCCGGATTTCCAACCGAATTGCGAAGAGCAATTCGGGGCAATCCGACCTCTCCCCGAGGGGAGAGGAGATGGCGAGCATCGGCGCCAAGTCTCTTCTCCCCTCGGGGAGAAGGTGGCCGCGTAGCGGCCGGATGAGGGGGCCTTTTTTATATCTGATCCCCCTGCGGGCGGCATGCGTTATGGCTCTCGCCACCCTGCTTCCGGCACAGGCCTTTGCCGCCGAAGACCACGGTCTGCCCGGTGCTGTGATGTCGCTGTGGTGGGCGCTGCCCTTCGCCGGGCTGCTGTTGTCGATCGCCACCGGTCCGCTGCTGTTCCACCATGTCTGGGAACACCACTACGGCAAGATCACGGCCCTGTGGGCGGCGCTGGTGATCGTGCCGCTGGCGCTTGCCTTCGGCATCCCCTCGGCGACCGAAGCTGTGCTGCATGCGCTGCTCACCGAATACATGTCGTTCATCGTCCTGCTGTTTGCGCTCTATACGATTTCAGGCGGCATCCTGCTTTCCGGCAACATCCACGGCACGCCGCTGGTCAATGCCGGGCTGCTGCTGGTCGGCGCTATTCTCGCCTCGGTCATCGGCACGACCGGCGCCTCGATGATCCTGATCCGGCCGATCCTGCGCGCCAACGATAACAGGCCGTTCAACGCCCATGTCGTGATCTTCTTCATTTTCCTGGTGTCCAACATCGGCGGCTCGCTGACGCCGCTTGGCGATCCGCCGCTGTTCGTCGGCTTCCTGCGCGGCGTCGACTTCTTCTGGACGACGACGAACCTCTGGCGCGAGACGCTGTTCGTTGTCGTCGTCGTGCTGGCCGTCTTCTTAGGCATCGACATCATCCTGCATCGGCGCGAGGCTGGCGCGCCGAAGATCAAGGATCCGACGCCGGACAAGACGGTGCGTCTGCGCGGCTTGGCCAACCTTCCGCTGCTGGCGGGTGTGATCGGCGCCATCCTGCTGTCGGCGGCCTGGAAGCCGGGCGTGAGCTTTTCCGTGTTCGGCGTCAGTCTCGAACTGCAGAATCTGGTGCGCGACGCCATCATCCTGGCGCTGGCCATGCTGTCGCTTCCCCTCTCCTACAAGAGCCACCGGGAAGCCAACGGCTTCAACTGGGGTCCGATATCGGAGGTGGCGAAATTGTTTGCCGGCATCTTCATCTGCATCGTGCCGGTCATCGCCATCCTAAGGGCCGGACATGATGGCGCGCTGGCGCCATTGGTCGCCCTCGTCACTTCGCCCTCGGGCGCGCCCAACGATATCGCCTATTTCTGGCTGACCGGTGCGCTGTCATCCTTCCTCGACAATGCGCCGACCTATCTCGTGTTCTTCGAGCTTGCCGGCGGCGACCCAAGGCATCTGATGACGGAATTCGCTTCGACGCTTGCCGCGATCTCGGCGGGCGCGGTGTTCATGGGCGCCAACACCTATATCGGCAATGCACCGAACTTCATGGTCTACGCCATCGCCCGACATCGCGGCGTGAAGATGCCGGGCTTTTTCGGCTATATGGCATGGTCGGGCCTGGTGCTGATCCCGATATTTCTGGTTGCGGGCTTTCTGTTCTTTGGGTGATCAGCCCACGCCGACATAACGGCGAACCGCCGACGGGTCGGCGCGCAATTCCTCGACATCGACCGTCTCGCGATTGCGGCCGTTTTCGATGAACGCAACGCGGTCGGCGACCGAAAGCACCGCATCGACACGCTGTTCGACCAAAATGGTCGAAACACCCATGTCGCGCAGCTTCGACACCGTCTCGCGGATCTTGGCGATCATTGACGGCATCAGCCCTTCGGTCGGCTCGTCGAGCAACAGCACCTGCGGCTCGAGGCAGAGTGCACGCGCCATCGCCAGCATCTGCTGTTCGCCGCCGGACAGCGTACCGGAGCGTTGCCTGAGCCGCTGGCGCAGCAGCGGGAAGAGATCGAGCACGGCCTCCCGCGTCGCCTTGCCCTTGCCTCGCGCCATCAGGCCGATCTCGATGTTCTCCGCCACCGTCATTTCAGCGAACAGCCGCCTGCCTTGCGGCACATAGGCGACGCCTGCCTTGGGCACCTCGTGCGCCGGCAGCCCGGTCAACTCTTGGCCAGCCAGTTTGATCGAGCCGGCGCTTGAGGGAACCAGCCCCATTATGGCTTTGAGCGTCGTCGTCTTGCCGGCGCCATTGCGGCCGAACAGGCACAGCACCTCGCCTTTGTTCAGCACCAGGTCGAGCCCATAAAGCACCTGGACCTCGCCATAGAAACAGTCCAGCCCCGAAATGGTCAGTGCTTGAGACTTCGCCCCGGCCTGGCTTGTTTCGGTCATGGGGCGGTCCCCAGATAGGCTTCCTGCACCGCCGCGTTGTCGCGGATCGCTTCGGGCGTGCCTTCAGCCAGGATCTTGCCGGCATTGAAAACGGTGATGCGGTCGGCGAGTTGCATGACGACCGGCATGTTGTGCTCGATCAGAAGCACGGTGGCGTTTTTGGCGATCTCGCGCACCAGGGTGATGAAATTGTCGATCTCGCTGTCGGCCAGGCCTTGCGTCGGCTCGTCGAGGATCAGCAAACGCGGCTTCAGCGCCAGGCCCATCGCCACTTCCAGCAGGCGTTGATGGCCGTAGGACAATTGCCCGGCCGGCATGTGGGCACGATCGGCCAAGCCGGTGCGTTCGAGCGCCGCCATCACACCTGTCCGCACCGCGCCCTTCGAACGGCCATCGCTCAATGTCCGCTGCACCGGCAGCGCGACATTGTCGTAGGCGGAGAGATTGGCAAAGACGCTGGTGATCTGGAACGTGTAGGCGATGCCCTGGCGCACCCGGATATAGGCCGGCAGGCCGGTGATGTCGGCACCGTCAAAGACGATCATCCCCGATGACGGCTGGATGCGGCCGCTGACCAGGCTGACGAAGGTGGTTTTTCCCGCCCCGTTGGGGCCGATGACGGCGCGGATCTCTCCCGGCATCAGGGCGAAGTCGACGCCGTCGACAGCACGCAGGCCACCGAAGTTGCGCGACAGGCCCTTGGTGGTCAAAAGCGGCATCATGGCAGCCACCCAAGCCAGCGCTGGCGGATGCTGCCCAGAATGCCTTTGGGGAAGAACAGCACCAAAAGGATGAGCGCGATGCCGACGATCAGCAGATAGGCCGAGGTGTAGCCGCTGGTGATGTCGATGACATAGTACATGAACAGCGTGCCGATCAGCGGCCCAAGCGTTGTGGCAGCACCCCCGAGCAGCACCCAGAGCAGCGGCAGGATCGAATACTGCACCGAAGCGAAGCTCGATCCGACATAGCCGAACAGCAGCGCATAGGCGGCGCCCGAGGCCGCGCAGATGGTGCCGGAGACAACGACGGCGGCGAGCTTGTTGGAGAAGGTATCATAGCCGAGCATCTTCGTCCGCTCCTCGTTCTCGCGGATGGCGACTAGCACGCGGCCATATCTGGAGCGGACGATGGCTGATGTGATGAGCAGCACGATCGAAAACAGCCCCAGCGCCGTCATGTAACGCACGGTTGGATTGGTGAGCTCGAGCGATGTCGCGCCGAGGCTGAGCACCCGCGCTGGCTGCGGCACGACCATGCCCTGGTCGCCGCCGGTCCACGTCGCAAAATAGAGGATGAGCAGGTAAAAGACCTGGGCGAACATCATGGTGACGATCATGAAGGCGACACCCGTGGTGCGCAGCGCCAGCAGGCCGATCACCAGCGCCAGGACAGCGCCGCAGGCAACTCCGCCGAGGAAGGCCAGAGGGACGCTCCAGCCAAGCTGGATGACGGCAAGGCCAGCACCATAGAGCCCGGCGGCGAAGAACATGGCGTGGCCGAGGCTGAGCAGGCCGACATAGCCGAACAGCATGTTGTAGCCCATGGCAAAAACCGCCAGCACCATGATGCGGGCAAGCAGGCCGTGATAATACTCCGGCAGCAGGAAGCTCAGCACGAAGAGCAGCGCGATGACGCCGAGATGCAGGGTATAGGCCTTTGCCGGCGAAGCTTCGCTCATCGCGATGCCGTCCCGAACAGGCCTTGCGGGCGGAACACCAGCACCATGGCAACGAGCAGCGTGGCGATGATCTTGGCCAAAGTCGGCGAGAAGAACATCGAGATGATGCCGTCCGACAGGCCGATCAGCACGGCGGCGACGACCGTGCCGCGCAGCGAGCCGAGGCCGCCGATGATGACGACGATGAAGGAGAGCAGCAGCGGGTCCTGCCCCATCAAATAATGCGCCTGGCTGATCGGCACGATCAGCACTGCGGCAATGGCCGCCAGCATTGCGCCGAGCGCGAAGACGCCGCCATAGACACGGCCGACGGGGATGCCGAAGGCCTGCGCCGTCTCGCTGTCATACTGCGTGGCGCGCATGATGAGACCGATCCTGGTGCGCGTCAGCACCAGCCATGTCGCGATCAGCAGTAGCGCCGAAGCGGCGATAACAGACAGTTTGTAGCCGGAGTAACCGAACCACGGCAAAAGGATGCGGTAGCTGAACGGCGGCTCGACTGGCCGCGCCTCCGGACCGTAGAAGGTCAGCGCCAGCTGCTGGATGATGTAGAGCATGCCGATCGTGGCGACGATGGTGGCTTCCGGATTGTAGTTGAGCCGGCGCAGCACCAGCCGCTCGGCGACCAGCGCAATGGCGCCGACGATCAACGGCGCAATCACCAGCGCCGCCAGGAAGCCGAGCGCCGGATGGCCGCCGATCGCCGTGGTGATCGCCCAGGCGAGCACGGCGCCGAGCATGAAGAACTCGCCATGCGCGACATTGACCACCCGCATGACGCCGAACACCAGCGACAGCCCAAGCGCCGTCAGCGCCAGCACCGCTGAGGTGACGAGGCCTTCGAGGGCCGCGAGGAGGAGATGGGGACCGAAGTGCATTCAGGGCGCCCTTACCCTCCCCCTCGTGGGGAGGGTGACCGCGAAGCGGTCGGGTGGGGGGTGGGGCATGGGCCGTCACGACCCCCACCCCGTCTCATAGGCTTCGCAAAAATGCGAAGCCTATTCGCCGACCCTCCCCACAAGGGGGAGGGTAAGGCGCCTCACAGCGCCTGCGTCGTATAATCCCCTTCAGCCTCGTAAAGACCATCCTCGATCTTGGTCTTGTGCACGACCTTGAGCTTGCCGCCTTCGACCTTGGAGATGTTCTGGATGCCAAAGCACTGGTGGATCTTGCCGTTGAAGGTCTTTGGTCCCTGCGGATGCTCGGGACCTTCCGCGAATGCAGTCAGGGCTTCGGTCGCCTCGACCAGCTTGGCGCGGTCTTCCGGTCCCTTGTAGCCGGCGTCTTCCATCGCCTTTTTGACGACGTAGAGCGTTTCCCAGCAGCCGAACATATGGGCGGCGGTGGAGACGTCCTTGGGGTCGCCGACGGCGGCGCCATTGTCGTCGATGCCGACGGCGGCGCGGTAGGCCTTTTGCGCCTCGGAATCATCGGCCTGCGCGTAGCGCGGCGAGCCTTCCCAGAAATGGCTGCCATCGAGGAACTCCAGCCCGGGGCTGTTGATATCGGTGGCTTCGAGCGAATCGATGAAGCCGAACAGCTGCGGCCGGTTGGAGCCGTAGAACTCGCCGAGCTCCTTGACGAAGGTAAGCACGGCCGGGCCGACCATGACGTGGTAGATCACATCGGTCTCGGCCGGGATCTGCGGGAAGTATTTGGTGAAGGACGATTCCGTCGGCGGGATGGCGATCTGCGCGATGACATCGGCGCCTTGCGCCTTCAGTGCCGGCGGCAGGTAGTCGCGATGATCGTAGCCGAAGGCGAAATCGGGGAAGATCTGCGTCACCTTCTTGCCTGCATTGGCCGCGATCCACGGCGCCATCGACTGGATCTGGCTCTTCACGTCGGTGATGCCGGGCTGGAAGACATAACGGTTCAGCTTGGTCGAGGCGACATGGTGGCCTTCGCTGACGACGAAATAGGGCATCTTGTTTTCGCCGGCCGCGGGCGCCGAGCCGATAACGACATGCGAGAACAG
>NZ_RZQG01000293.1:0-6481 GCF_003998635.1 Mesorhizobium sp. M7D.F.Ca.US.004.03.1.1 | reverse complement strand
GCGCAGAAGAATTCCCGCTGCAAGGCTCGCCGCATCCTTGCCACTTGGCGACGCGCCGGCGAGATCGAGCACCACCGCCACATCAGTCGCCTTGCGCAGCGACGCGGCAATGGTGCCGCCAAGCTTCAGCCACGCATAGTCGTCGAGCCCCGACACCTTGCCGGCGCCTATCGCCACCAGCCTGTCAAGCGACGCTTCCTGCGGCGCCAGAACCTCCACCACGCTGGCGAACTTGCCGGTGAACTCGGCCACCGGAAAGGCCCGCTCCAGTGTCTTGCCGGGATCGCAAGCCTTGGCGGCGTCGCTCAGGCCACCCTCATCCGCCAACAGCACGAAGGCTGTGCCCTTCTTGTTCGCCGCGGTCTGGGGTGCGGAAAATTTAGCGAATGCGATCGACGGTCTTTGGCTCATCATGTCCTGCTTTCGGGGAATGCGCGGCTTTTGGGGAAGTGGTTCGAAACGATGCGCGACATTTGGTCGTTTTCCGGCATTTGGCAAGACATTGCCAAATTCGCACCCCATATCACCGATGGAATCGATGGTGATTCTTCGCGGCACGGCCCCGCTTTTTGCCGCAACCTGTTGTTAACCATCGATGTTCTCCCTTTCTTATCCATTCCAGCCGACACTCCGGCCCGCCGGGGCGGGTGACTTGGAACGGGAACCGGATCGACCATCTGTTGGAGCCAGTTGTGCAGGCGCTGCCGGACAGCTACCCTTGTGCGGTGGCATGATGCCGTTCGAGAAAATCGAGAAAAGCCTTCATGAAGGTCGTTGAACGCTACATCATGCGCCGCGCTTTCGTGGTCTTCATGGCCGCGCTTGTCTGGACGCTGGCCATCGTGTGGACGACGCAGGTGCTGGCAAAGATCGACCTAGTCACCGACAGCGGCCAGTCGGCGCTGACCTTCTTCGAGGTCGCCGCCCTCATTCTTCCGTCCATCATCCCGATCGTCGTCCCTTTTGCGCTGGTGGTGGCGGTCGCGCAGACGCTCAGTGCCATGAATTCGGATTCCGAACTCGCCGTCGTCAACGCGGCGGGCGCCTCGCGCTGGACCATCGTGCGGCCGATCATGCTTTTGGCGCTGGCGGCCGCGGTCTTCTCCTTTGCCGTCGACAACGGCATCGATCCCTATGCCCGGCAGAAGAACCGGGCCCTGGTGGCGTCGTCACGCGCGGATCTGTTGTCGCTGATCATCCAGGAAGGCACCTTCCGCAAGATCGAGGACGGGCTGTTCCTGCAGATCGGCGAGCGGCTTCCCGACAATCGGCTGGGCGGCATTTTCGTCGCCGATTCGCGCGAAGAAGGCGTCAACCTCGTCTACTACGCCAAGACCGGCAGCATCGTCGAACGCGGCGGCGAAAAGGTGCTGATGATGAATGACGGCGTCATCCATCGCAAAACGCTGACTGGCGATCTCTCCGTCATACGCTTCACCTCCTATGCCTTCGACATGTCGGCCTTCATGGCGGCCGCTTCGGCGGTGACGCTCCTGCCGAAAGACCAGACGACCCAGTACCTGCTCAACCCGAGCGCCAACGACAAGAATTATCAGCAGAACCCCTCAGAATATCAAGCCGAGGTCAACCAGCGGTTTTCGGAATGGACGTATTCCATGGTCTTCGCGCTCATCGCGCTGGCGGTCGCCGGAGACGCGCGCTCGCACCGCGAGGCACGCGTCAATCCGCTGATCACGGCCATCGGGATATCGCTGTTCGTGCGTTGGCTGGGCTTTTTTGCCGCCAGCAAAGCCGATGAGATCCCGCAATATGCCTATATGGTCTATGGCGTGCCGATCGTGGCTTCCGCGGTGGCGATCTGGTTCATCGTCTCCAACCGGACCATGGAACTGCCGGTGGCCTGGGCCGACTGGATGACAAATTTCGCCACGCGCACCGGTGACAGCTGGAACGCTCTCAAACTGCGTTTGTCCAGACGCGGCACTTCAGGGCAAGGGGTCAGCTGATGGGCTGGACGCTGGGCCGCTATTTCTTCTTCCGCTATGTGACGATCACCATCTGGTTCTTCATCGGCCTCCTGGCGCTGGTGTTCCTGATCGATTTCACCGAACTCTCCGGCCGCACCACCGGCCTGCCCGGCTTCACCTACGGAACGGCAGTGGCCATTTCGGGGCTCCGAATGCCGATGATCATGCTGCAGACGGTGCCGTTTGTCGGTCTGTTCTCGGCGATGGCGACGCTGGTGTCGCTCAACCGGCGCTACGAACTGGTCATCGCGCGTTCCGCGGGCGTTTCCGCCTGGCAGTTCCTGTTGCCATGCTGCATCGGAGCCTTGCTGTTCGGCGTCTTGTCGGTTGGCGTCATCAATCCGCTCGCCGCGCACGCATTCTCCTGGTCCGAGCAGATCGAAACCCAGCTGCGTTCCGGCAAATCGAACACGGTTTCAGCCGATGCCGCGCCCTGGATTCGGCAGAAAACCAGTTCGGGGGACACCATCATCGGTGCGCGGGCCATCCTCAATCAGGGCCTGGAGATGGCCGATGTCGTCTTTTTCATTCTCGACCCGCAAGGCAACATCGTCGAGCGCAAGGACGCCGCGCGCGCCTTCCTTCGCGACGGCTATTGGGAATTGCAGAACGTCAAGACATTCCAGAACGGCACGATCCAGGCATCGACAACCGATCGCGTGCCGACCAATCTGAAGCCCGAATTCGTGCAAGAGCGGCTGGCGCGCCCCGAAACCATCCCTTTCTATGATCTGCCGGGAAAGATCGAGGTTGCCCGCTCCTTCGGCCTCAAGGCAAATGCCTTTGCCATGCAGTTTGATTCGCTGGTGGCGTTGCCGTTCCTTCTCGTCGCCATGACGCTGATTGCGGCAACGGTTTCAATGCGATTTGCTAGGATGGGGCAGTCGGCAACGATGATTCTGGGTGGCATCATCGCCGGCTTTCTGCTTTATGTCGTTTCGGTGCTGGTGAAGGCATTCGGCGTGGCGGGATTCGTGCCGACTGTCGTAGCCGCATGGGTGCCGGTCGTAGTGGCTATGTTCTTCGGGGTGACTTTCCTGCTATACAAGGAAGACGGCTAGTGAGGGAGGCGTTTTTGCCCAGCAACAGGCAGGCCCGTTTGGCGCGCCTCTATGCGGCGACCGCCTTGGCGTGCGTGCTTGCATGCGTCGTCCCGATGCCGGCGTTCGCGCAGGATGTCGGTGACATGGCGACATCGGTTCCGTCAGGCTCGCAGATGCTGCTCGCTGCCGATACGCTGGTCTACAACAACGAAAATCAGACGGTGACCGCCGTCGGTGGCGTGCAGATCGACTATGGTGGCAATCGCCTTGTCGCCCAGCGGGTCGAATACAACCGCAACACCAAGCGGATGGTTGCGAGCGGCAATGTCGAAGTCGTCAACAGCGACGGCACCAAGATCAATTCGGAACATATCGACATCACCGATGACTTCGCCGACGGCTTCGTCAACGCATTGCGTGTCGAAACCATCGACAAGGCCTATTTCGCCGCCGAAAGCGCCGAGCGCATGGGCGGCGTCCTGACCACGTTCCACAATGGCGTCTACACCGCCTGCGAACCGTGCGAGGACAAGCCCGACAAAGCGCCGACCTGGCGCGTCAAGGCCAGGAAGATCATCTGGAACGGCGAGAAGAAGACGGTTCGCTTCGAGAATGCGAATTTCGAGTTCTTCGGTTTCCCGCTCGCCTATCTGCCTGCATTCGAGATTGCCGACCCGACGGTGAAGCGCAAGAGCGGCTTCCTGATCCCCAGCATCGTCTACAAGAGCGATCTCGGTGTCGGCGTAAAAATTCCCTATTATTTCGCATTGTCACCGACTTACGACCTGACCGTCACCGGCTCCGGCTACACCAAGCAGGGCTTCCTCGGTGAGGCCGAATGGCGCCAGCGCTTCAACAATGGCCAGTACAGTTTGAAGATCGCCGGAATCCATCAGCAGGATCCCGATGCCTTCCTCGACACGACTGCCTTCCCCAGCACCGCTGGCCACAATGTCGATTCGGGCGCAGCGGGCGATCCCAACAAATTCCGTGGCATGATGGGCACGCAGGGCCAGTTCGCCATCAATCCGCGCTGGAATTTCGGCTGGGATGTGCTGCTGCAGACCGACAAGAACTTCTCGAACACCTATAACATCGACAAGTACAATGGCAGCGTCCACCAGTCGTCGGTCTATTTGACAGGTCTCAACGGCCGCAACTATTTCGACCTGCGCGCCATGCACTTCGAAGTGCAGGAAGATACACCCAACGACAACATCTCTGCGCGAAGCGGACAGCAGCCCTGGGTGCTGCCGTCGCTCGACTACGCCTATATTCCCGACGTATCGGTGGCTGGCGGCCAGCTGTCGCTCAATGTCAACTCGCGGGTTATCAGCCGCGACGATCTCGACCAGACCTACTTCACCCCTTACGTACCTGGTTCAGGCACGCAGCGTGTCCGTGGCATCGAAGGCGAATCGGGCCGCCTCACCGCCGAGGCCGAGTGGAAGCGGAGCTTCGTCACCGATGGCGGGCTGGTGCTGACGCCGTTGCTGGCACTGCAGGGCGATGTGGACTACCTGAACGCATCGTCGGCCTCGCTCGCCGCCATCAACCAGATGGCAACGAATTTGGGCGAGCAGGACGATATGCGCTCGTCATTTGCCCGTTACATGGCAACCGCAGGCCTCGAGATGCGTTGGCCGGTGCTGTTTTCCATGGCGAGCGGATCCAGCCATGTGATCGAACCGATGGCGCAGGTCTTCATGCGCCCGAACGAGCAGTATGTCGGCGGTCTGGCCGTTCCCAACGAAGACGCCCAAAGCATGGTGTTCGACGCGACCACCTTGTTCGAACGCGACAAGTTCTCCGGCTACGACCGCGTCGAAGGCGGTTCGCGCGCCAATGTCGGCTTCCGCTATTCCGGCTCGTACAACAATGGCTGGGGCACCAATGCCATTTTCGGCCAATCCTATCAGATCGGCGGCGAGAATTCCTTCGCGGCTCCGGATCTGGTCAATGTTGGCGCCTATTCAGGTCTCGACACGACCAAGTCCGACTATGTCGGCCTGTTCGGCATCAACAGCCCCAACGGCTTCGCGGCCTCGGTCAGCGGCCGTTTTGACGAACAGAGCTTTGAGATCCGCCGCGCCGAGGTGAAGGCCGCCTATTCCGGCCTGCCGGTGTCGCTGAGCGCCAAATACGCCTTCATCCAGGCCCAGCCGCTCTACGGTTTCACGACCGACCGCCACGAAGTCACGCTCGGTGCATCGACGCATCTCGCCGAGAACTGGCGCGTCTTCGGCACCGGAACCTACGACCTGCAGGAAAGCCTGTTGGTCAGGGACGGCGTCGGCTTCGCCTACAATGATTCCTGCTTCACCTATTTGATGACCTACTCGCAGTCGCGTGACCTGAACACCAGGGAGGTGTCGCAGACCATCGGCTTCAATCTGTCGTTCCGCACCCTCGGCGATTTCGGCTCGTCGAGCAGTGGCGTCGACACGATCCAGTAACAATCGGCGACATCGTTTCGCCGCATAGGGCTGGCACGGATTTCGCGCACCTGAAAAGATAAAAATTGGGCGGAGCCGGGATAGAATTGGGATGCCAACGATGAGGAAATACCTCTTTTCAGCAGGTTTTGCGCTGCTTGTGGCGGCGACGTGCGTGTCGATCACCGTGATGACGCCACCGGCTTTCGCCAGCGAGATCAAATACGTCGTCAACGACATTCCGGTCACCACCGGCGACATCGCCCATCGCGCCGCCTTCCTGAAGCTGCAGCGCAAGAAGGGTGACGCCGGCCAGGAAATGATCGACCAGACGCTGCGCATGGCCGAGGCCAAGCGGCTTGGCATCCGCATCAGCGACGCTCAGGTCGAAGCGGCGTATCAGCGCTTTGCGTCAAGCAACAAGATGCAGCTCAGCCAGCTCGACGGCGTCATGGAGAAGTCGGGCGTCACCAAGGGCCACTTCAAGGAATTCATCCGCGCCCAGATGGCCTGGAACCAGGCCTTGAGCGCGCGCTACCGTTCCGGCGACGGTACCGGTGCCGTCAGCGAACAGGATATTGTCAGGAAGATGCTCGAAAAAGGCGGATCCAAGCCGAGCGCCACCGAGTACATGCTGCAGCAGGTCATCTTCGTGGTGCCGGCGGCAGAACGCAGCGCGACGCTGGGCAAACGCAAGCGCGAGGCCGACGCCATGCGCGCCCGCTTCAGCGGCTGCAACACGACGCGCGAATTCGCCAAGGGCCTGATCGACGTCACCGTTCGCGATCTGGGCCGGGTGCTGGCGCCGCAACTGCCGCCGGACTGGGCCGAGCAGATCAAGGCTACCAAGGTCGGCGGCGCCACCGTCACGCGCGAAACCGAACGCGGCGTCGAATTCATCGGCATCTGCTCGTCGCGCGAAGTGTCCGACGACAAGGTCGCGCAGATGGTGTTCCAGGGCGAAAGCTCCGGTGACAAGAACGCCGACGAACTCAGCAAGAAATATGTCGACGAG